>JANXPR010000111.1 GCA_025357215.1 Acidobacteriaceae bacterium
AAAACCAATCCTACCGCGCCTTGCAAAAGCCACAGCACTGATTGCACGTTGCCCACTGTGTCTTCATAGAAAGAAGTCACGCTAAGGCCCACGCCGGAATTTGTTTGCGGATAAGCTTGTTCCAGCCCTGAAGCGATCCGACGCATGTCGTCTTTGGCCTGTTGTAACGTCACGCCAGGTTTCAATCGAGCCACCACTTTGAGCCAATGTGAATCGCGGCGGTCTATGGTTGCACCATCGCCCAGGTTCGCCGGATCGGAATTCAAAGGAACCCACACGTCCACGTCATCCATGTGCGGGAACCAAAAACCAGGCGGAAGCACTCCAACGATAGTGAAAGAGTTGGCATCGAGAGTGACAGGTTTATCCAAGACTCTCTGACCGCCAAAGCGGTTTTGCCAAAAGCGATAACTAATCAACGCGACGCGGCTGTGGGTCTGTTTTTCTTCGTCAGGGACAAAGTCGCGGCCCACGGAAGGAGTGGCCCCTAGAATCCGGAAAAAATCGGGAGAGACCACCGACCCTCTCACATGTTCCGATTGCGCTCCGTCCCGGAAATTGAAGTCCCTATAGTTGGAGTAAGCAACCATGTTGCTAAACACGCGGTTTTGCTTTTGCCAATCGACAAAATCCGGACCGGATGCCGGGACATTCACCGTGCGCGCTTCGTAACCCCAAATTGCTACGAGCTGATTGGGCTCCACGTAAGGCAGGGGGCGAAGCAGGACTTCAAAGAGAATGCTGAAGATGGCCGTTGCCGTGCCGATGCCCAGGGCCAGCGTAATAATGGCGATCAAGCTGAAGCGTGGGTTTCTAGGAAGGATGCGAAAGGCGTAATGTACGTCTTGCCACAGTCCATGGGAGTTCTTGTTGTCAGGTGCGGCTGTCATAGTTAATTTCCCGCTATAACAATTTGACGTAGTCTAACGCGCTCTGCGTAAGAAGGTTCTATAAAAAATGCTACGCCTTGCACTAGTTTGAGACTTCCCAAATTGGAACTTCTGCAACTATTTTTTCTAATTTAATTTTATAGCGGTTTTCCGCTTGCTATAAAATCCACCAACGTCCCGTTGGAGAAGTGAGTTCTACGGAGATTTTGGGTGCAAATGCAAGCCGCATCCCGGTCGGGCATCACACGCGGAGCTGGTTCAGCGTCAGCGATCCACGTCTGCGTTGTCAGCGACAATATTCTGATCTCCCAGATTCTCAAGAAACACTTAGGACGTTCCTCGCGATTTCGGGTTGTAGAGCAACAAAGACTCGTCCCGGAAGACCGTCTGGTGCCGTGCGTGGCAATTGTCGACCTTAACAGCCTGGGACCCAAGCCCGGAAACGTTCCGGCCTTAGAGGCCGTCCGGACCATCCTGCTCGGCGATATTGCCGCCGAAGACTTGTGCCGCTTCCTCTCCCTGGGAGTGAACGGCTTTGTTCGCTATTGTGAAGTTGAACGAAAATTGCGAAGAGCAGTGGAGGTTGTAGCTTCTGGCCGGCTCTACGTTTCCCGGTCGGCGCTGGAGACCTTTGTTCGATACGCGCGCCATAGCAATACAACCAGAATTGCCGGGCCGCTCACGCCCAGACAAAAAGAAATCTTGCAGCTTCTGGAAAGCCGTTACACCAACAAAGAAATCGGTTCGCACCTGGGAATCAGCGAAAACACGGTCAAGTTCCATCTGGCAAAGATCTATTCCAAGTTAGAGGTTGGTGACCGGCATACCGCAGTGCACCAAATGCGCGTAGGGATGCCGCAGGACAAAGCTACCCCCGGCCCGGCCAACGGCGCTCACAATGCGTTGACGCCGGCCATGAGCCAAAGCGCTTTCCACGATGCTGCGGTATTGGCCCATGGTCAGGGGGTAAAGTTGCGCGCGATTGTGTGGCGGCCGCATCGCGGCCGGGAAATGTCACAGGAAGTTTCCGAAAAGAAATAGCGACGCGGAAAGAAGGCTTGTCTGCATGGCAGACCAATATTTAAGAAACCCGAACGCGCTCATCGCGGGCAACTCCTCAGGGGCCGTGCTCATTTCTCCGGACGGCAGTTCCGTGTTTCTGCGCAAGCACACGGACAAGTTATTCAAGCTGGTGGAACTGTTGCGGGAACCGCACTCGCTACAGCAAATTGAAGAAGAACTGCAAGAGAGCTCCTCCGCGCTGGCGCCTCTGATCGCGCTTCTGGAAAAACGGGGCATCGTGTTGCACGGCGCCGCTGACATGATCGCAACAGTGATTCCCCAGCGGGCACGCACCGAAACGCCGTTGTGCCGGAACATTGTTGTAGGCATCTGCGGCGCGGTGCAGGCCGCAACCTGTATTCCTTTACTGGTGACCATTCAAAGAATTCTGGCCAGGGAAGTAGACG
>JANXPR010000122.1 GCA_025357215.1 Acidobacteriaceae bacterium
GACGAACACGCCGTCGGTATCCCACTTTTCCACCTGGCCGCTGCGCAGGTTGCGGGCGGTGACACCCTGGACCTTGCCGTTGCCATCAATCGAGGTGGTTGACGCGGCGGGTTGGATGCCGATAGCGGCGGCCGTGGTGGCATCCGGATAGGTGAAGTTGATCGGATGCTGTT
Organism: Acidobacteriaceae bacterium; assembly: GCA_025357215.1. GTDB lineage: Bacteria > Acidobacteriota > Terriglobia > Terriglobales > Acidobacteriaceae > Angelobacter. The sequence continues at coordinate 174 of JANXPR010000122.1, forward strand.
TGGTCAGGTCGCGGACCGTCATATCGCCGGCCATGAACAGCGTGCCCTGCGTCAACGGTTGGAAGTTGGCGGCGGGTTGCGATTCATACCACGAGTTGATGGCCACGGTGCCGTCATGGCAGCTCAGGCACAGGTTGCTGACTACCAGGTTGGTGGCGCTGGCGCCGCCCAGATCGGTGGGCGTGGCGCGCATGCTGTCACTGGTGTAGACGCCATAGCTGGCCACATTCGATAGAGTGTGGTTCCACAGCAAATAGCCGGGACCTGTTGGTGCGCTGCCGAATTTATGGGCAACGTGACAGAAGTTGCAAAGCGTGAAGCTGGCGCCTCCCAATTGGGTCTTGAAATCATGGGCGGAACCGAAGACGGCCGACTTGGGGGCCCGGGCTGCAAAAGCGGAAAGGCTGATGCAAATTACCATGGCCAGCAGGACGACTTTAGCGCTAGTTCTCATAATGACCTCCTGAAGATCAATAACTGCGTACCCCTTGTTGCACTTGCCGCAGCCGAGCTCGACTCCGGCATTCCGTCGACTTACATTTCGAACAGAAACTTACTTCCCTCCCAGAAACTGGAAGACCTGCACGCGGTGGTTCAACTGGTCACTCACGTAGACCTTCTGGCTCTTGTCGATAAAAATTCCCATGGGAAGATTGAAGGCCCCCGGGACGTTGCCGAACTGCCCGATCCACATCAGCAACTCGCCCTTGGGGTTGAAAATTTGGAAGTTATTGAAAGCGGCGTCCACTACCCAGTAGTTGCCTTCGTTATCGATGGCCACGCCCTTGGGCCGAATAAATTCACCCGGCCGATCCCCTTGTTTGCCGAAACGCCGCAGGAATTTGTAGTCCGGAGAGAAAATCTGCACGGAGCAACTGCCGGTATCGGTAACGGCGAAGTTGCCATCAGGAGCCACGGCGATGCCCACCGGAAAGTTGAACTCACCATTCTTCTCGCCGCGCTTGCCTACGGCCTGGCGGATCTGCAGCGTATCCAGATCAATGACCAATACCTGATGACGGTGCGAATCCACCGTGTAAAGGCGCTTGCGCGCTTCATCCAGCGCCATGAACGTCGGATTGTCGACACCTTCTTTGTTACCGGCTTTTCCGGCAATTGTGGCCAGCAGATGGCCGTTGGGATCAAACTTCAGGATCATGTGCTGTAGCGGATCAGAAACGTACATGTTGTCCTGGGAATCCACCACCACGCCCACGGGAGTCTGCAATACGATGCCGCGGTCACCCTGAATGCGCGTCACCTTCTTTAGTGCCTGGTCCACGACAAAGACCGCCGAGCGCTGCGTGGACGCGAACATGATTCGTCCCTGCGAGTCAGTAGCGATTCCCGCAGGCTTTTCAAAGTATTCCGGCATGTTCGGGTCGCCGTTGCCCACCATCTTGTCTACCCATGACTTTTTCTTACGCGGCTCCACGTCAAAGTTGTCCCGCAATTCCTGGACGAACTTGACGCGCGGCTTTTCCGGCGGCAATGGCCAGACCAATTGACCAGGAACCAGCGGAGGCGGTGTTTGCGCTTTGGGTTTGTCAGCGGCAAATACGAGGCTGGCCAAGGCCAGTACCACAACGGCTGATTGCAGAACGCGGGCGAATTGTTGATGGATGGTCATGGCGGTCGTCTTCGTCTTAATCTTCATCTTCGTCTTCGTTTTGGGTGTCATGGTTTTTT
>JANXPR010000128.1 GCA_025357215.1 Acidobacteriaceae bacterium
ATCACCTTCAGCGCCCTGGGCAGCACGCTGATCTCAACCGGCGTCTGGCAGATGGCTTCGCCGTCCGCATAAACCTCCAGGGGACGCCCGCTTTCAATCCGCACCTCCGCGGACTGGAAATACTCCACAACTTTCAGGCTCGTGTGGGCGCCAAAGAAGATCGTCGGGAAGCGGACGACCACGCCAATTCGGCCGAGTTCGCCGACAAAACAAACGTCCAGAAGCCCGTCATCCAGTTTGGCCCGCGGCGCGACCCTGGCGCCTCCGCCATAGCGTCCGGCATTGCCAATGGCTACGAACATCCCTGGCTTTTGAATCAGCGGCTCAGAGTCTTGGTTTGAAAACCTTGGGTTTGAAGAACTTGGGGTTGAAGAACTTGGGGTTGAAAAACTTGGGGTTGGATTTGCGCGCACCGTGATCTCGGTCGGCTTGAAGACCATCATCGCCTGGAGGCCCGCCAGGACGTAACCGGCCGATCCCCGCAACCACTTCGGCATGGCGTTGGCGCGACGATTGGCCTCAGCGTCCAAACCGATGCCGGTTACACAGCAGAAAAGCGTTTCGTTCGTGGGATCAGCCGCAACTGAGGAGACATTATCAGGAACGACGGCTCCGCTCGTCCCGACCGGACGGATCACGCCCAGGTCGATTTCTCTTACGTTGTCCCCGTGGGAACAAAAGCGCTTCCACGCGGAGAGCGCGACTTTTTCATTTGCGATTCCCAGGGCCTTGGCAAAATCGTTACCACTACCTTTGGGAACAACCAGAGCAGGAATTTTGAGTTGATGGAGTTGCTGAAGATGACGGTGGACGGTGCCGTCGCCGCCGAAGATCAGGGCGGAGGAAAATTGCTTACCTTGGTGCGGCTCCCGTGAAGCTTCCTCAAGATTTTCAAGAACCTGGATGTTGGGAGAAACATCACGAAACGCCCGAACTGCACTGGAAGATGCATCGGGATGAAGGAGCGCAGCTGCGGTCATCTATGATTGTGTGGCACAGGCACTCCTGCCTGTGCGTTTTCAAAAACACCAATTAAGCGTCTGAGCCCGGGACGCTGAAAAGATATCTTAGCCAAATTCGACGCAGCCCTAGTCATCTAAGCTCGTGTGGCACAGACACTCCTGCCTGTGCGGGTTGTACCCATAGCCAACGATATTCTTCTGGTCGGCTGCACAGCCCAGCATCAATTGGATTCGACAAAATGTAATTCTTTTTAAAATCAAATTCAGCGGCCCGCATGATTCTATCGAACGACTCATCCTGCCAGAGCTGGCCTCTTCGGCCCAGAAGCTTGTTGATGTTCCGGGCTGATATTCCTTTAATGGATTTCATGATCACAGCTAACGAAAACGGTTCTGCCTGATCACCTTCCAGGGGAGCAAAGAGCAAGTGGACATGATTGGGCATGATCACTGCCGCGTAAAGCTCAATTCTCTTTCCGTTTTCAAAAAGACAATGTTTTAAGGCAATCGATCTGGCTCGCGGCGGTAGAAACAAGCCACCTGATCTGTAGGTCACAAAGTATGCCGCATTGAACTTCTGGATGTGCGGCAGGTTTCTTCGATAAAAGTCTTTCATGGTCGTAGCGTGATTTGTGCCTTATTCTCTTTATGGGCACGCAACAAATGTTCGGGGGAATGTAATAGCTCGAACCCACGATACCCGTGTGGCACAGACACTCTTGTCTGTGCCCTGCTTCCTTCAGAGGGATACTTTTGCACAGGCAAGAGTGCCTGTGCCACACAATCATGAATAGATCTCACTCTCCCGCATTTTCCGTCCCATTCGGGCTTCAGATTTGATGAATACGATCACGGAGTTCTGGAGCATTGCCAACGATGAGCACTCTTTTCAGTTTCTTACCTACGCGCACTACGAACTCGTAAGGTACTTTGGCAACGATCACGGTTGGTAAGGTTTGAACCTCTCCATTTATTCTTACCGCACCTTGCTGAATTTTCCTCTGCGCATCTTTCACCGATTCAGCTAGACCCGAGAGATGCAACATCTTGTCAAGCCGCACAAACGGAACTGATGGCCCCAAAAAATCGCCAGGTGGAAAATCGGGTCTAACGCCAGAGTAATCGAGGACTTTGAGTTCGTACTTATTCTGTTCTTGCACGAGCTTTAACAACGCCGTCTCCACATCCTCCGGCACTTCATCCTTCTGAAACTGTTTTGCCCAGTTGGCTCCCGCATCCTTGGCCGCTTGTTCACCGTGAAAATCCTGGACAATCCTTGCCGCCAGGAATTTCTTGGAATCCATCGGATGCTCATGCAGCCGCTTGTGCTCGATCTCTTCCATCTTGAGGTCTGTCAGCAGCTCGTAATACCGCCACATCAGGTCATCGGAAATCGACATCACTTTCCCGTAAATCTCCTGTGGGGGTTCGTTGATCCCGATGTAGTTCCCGTAACTCTTGGACATTTTCTGTACGCCATCCGTGCCTTCGAGCAGAGGCATGGTCAGCACGATCTGTGACGGCTGCCCGTAATCGCGTTGCAGGTTGCGTCCCATCAGCAGGTTAAATTTCTGGTCTGTGCCGCCCAGTTCCACGTCGGCTTCCAGAGCAACCGAGTCATAGCCCTGGCAGATGCAGTACATCAACTCGTGGATGTGGATGGGCTTTTCTTCCTGGAAGCGTTTATGGAATTCTTCGCGCTCCAGCATCTGCGAGAGAGTGAACCTGGCGCACAGGCGAAGAAAATCTTCCACCGCCATCTTGGAAAACCAGCGCGAATTAAAGTCGATGACCGTTTTTTCGCGGTCCAGTATCTTGAAGACCTGGGTCTTGTAGGTCTCGGCGTTGCGGTCCACGTCCGCGCGAGTGAGCGGCGGACGAGTCACTGAACGTCCGGTCGGGTCGCCGATCATCGCCGTAAAGTCGCCGATGAGAAAGATCACTGTGTGGCCCATGTCCTGAAAATGCTTCAGCTTGCGCATCAGCACGGTGTGGCCCACATGCAGGTCCGGCGCCGTGGGATCAAAGCCGGCTTTCACGCGCAGCGGCTTGCCGCTCTTGAACGACTTCTCCAGGCGCTCTTTAAGGTCGGCTTCGCGGATGATCTCCGACGCGCCCTTCTTGATATAGGCCAGTTGCTCTTCTACTGGTGGGAAATTTGCCATGCCCCAGATTATAAATTCTCGTACTTCCGTAACCAGTCGTATTGGTCGTTGGCGCCATTTCGGCCTAAAGCCGGGCCCCAAGTTGCCGATATCTCCCCCATGAGCCGACGTGCACTTGTATCCCGGGCCATCATGTCCATGGCGCTAGCCGGAGTGGACCTGTTTTCCGCTATCGTGATCTGCGGATCGTCCGCGGGCGCCGACTATCTCAAGGTACTGACGCTGGCCGTCACCGTGGCTTCTCTGTTGTTGCTGCACGCGATGGTTTGCTTCTACCAGACCTGGCGCAAAACATGGGACACAGTAAACCTGCTGGCCGCAGCCGGCTTCCTGCCTACACTCTGCCTGACTGCTGTAGTGGTTACCGCAGTTGCGGAAATACTGAAAGGCTAGCTGGACACCTAGCTTCGTCCGCTCGACCCAAACCCTCCGCCCTTGCGGCTAGACTCCGCCAGATCGTCCACAACTTGCACTTCTTCCGTTAGCACCGGATACGGGATCAGATTCGCCAGCTTGTCTCCGGCGTGGATGGTCGCCGGCGCGTCGCCCAGGTTTTCCATTAGCACTTTGATCTCGCCGCGATAGCCGGAATCAATTACTCCGCCCGTTAGGGCCAACCGTCGCGACGCCATGGACGATTTGTCGCGCAGCAGCGCTCCCATGGGCTGGCCTTCAGGCGACGTACACTCAATGGCAATCCCAGTGGGCACCAACGCGTTGCCGCGCGGCGCAAGGGTGATGGTCGCGGCGGAAAATACGTCATATCCCAGGTCTTCTCCCGGATGGGCGACAGTCGGTGCTTTGGCGTGAGGCGAAAGCAGCTTAACTTTGAGGGGCACTAGGCAGGACCTTTCACATTCAATCTGACTACTCTTCGATCGCGAATTTCAATTTCGCCGGACACCACCATCCGCACGGCTTCGCTATACGCGATGTGTTCCTGCTCCAGAATGCGGGCGGACAAAGCATGCTCGTCGTCCGAGTCCAGCACCGGGACGGTTTTCTGCAAAATAATGCAGCCGTGATCCAGGTGCTCGTCCACGAAATGCACGGTGCATCCAGAAACTTTCACGCCGTAGTCCAACGCCTGCTTTTGGGCGTCGAGTCCCGGAAACGCCGGCAACAGTGAAGGATGAATATTGAGAATCTTGTTCGGGAAAGCCCGTACAAACTCCGGCGAAAGCAGACGCATGTAACCGGCCAGACAAATCAAATCAACCTTGGCATCTTTCAACGCGGATACCACTTCCGCATCGTGCTCTTCGCGTACGCGTCCCTTGGAGATGATCAGCTTCGCATTGAGTCCGCGCTTACGTGCCGACTCCAGTCCCAGCGCGTCCGCCCGATTGGAAATGACAATGGCGATCTCGGCGGGAATGCGTCCGGCTTTCACCGAATCGGCAATGGCTTCAAAGTTTGAGCCGCGGCCGGACAGTAGGATGCCAAGTTTTTTCAAGGTAGCCATGCGTTAGGCGTAGAGGACCTTGCGGTCGCCTTTTACGATCCGGCCAATCAGGTGGGCTTTCTCTCCGGCCTTTTCGATCATGGTCTGCACCCTCTTGAATTTTTTCGCCGGAACCACCAGAACCATACCAATGCCCATGTTGAAGGTGCGCATCATGTCGTCCTGCGGCACGTTGCCTATCTTCTGCATGTGATTAAACACCGGCAGAATGGGCCACGTGCCCATTTCCACGATGGCGGCCGTGCCTTTGGGCAGGACGCGCGGCAGATTGTCCGTAATGCCGCCGCCGGTGATGTGCGCCATGGCGTGCAGCAGGTCCGCGGCAATCAATTTCTTTAGTACCGGCCAGTAGCTCTTGTGCGTCTTCAGCAACTCCGCGCCGGCCTTGCCGTGCAGCTCATTGACATAAGTTTCCGGAGTGTATTTGGCCACTTCAAAGAAAAGTTTGCGGGCCAGCGAATAGCCGTTGGTGTGCAGACCGTTGGAAGGCAAACCGATCAGCACGTCGCCAGCGGCAACTTTTTCGCCGGTGATGATGCGGCTCTTGTCGGCCACACCAACAATGAAACCGGCCAGGTCGTATTCGCCTTCCGGGTAAAAGCCGGGCATTTCGGCAGTCTCGCCGCCGATGAGCGCGCAGCCGTTGTGGCGGCACGCGTCGGCAATGCCTTCCACAACTTTTTCCGCGATGTTCGGGTCCAGCGTGCCGGTGGCCAGATAGTCCATAAAGAACATAGGCGCGGCGCCTTGCACGGCAATGTCATTCACGCAGTGGTTCACCAGATCGCCGCCCACGGTGTGATGCACGTCCATCATGAAGGCGACTTTCAGCTTGGTGCCCACGCCGTCAACGCTGGAAACCAGCACCGGATCGCGGTACTTCTTCTTGTCGATGGCGAACATGCCGCCAAAGCCGCCAATCTCACTGACCACGCCTTTGGTAAACGTGCGGTGGGCCAGATACTTGATGCGCTGCTTGGCGCGGTCGGCGCGGTCAATGTTCACAC
>JANXPR010000303.1 GCA_025357215.1 Acidobacteriaceae bacterium
CTTCGCGGTAGGCGGCTACGGCTTTCTCCAGCAGTTCCGTCCCGCTCTCTCGTTCTCCCAATAATTTCAGTGCGTTGCCAAGGTTGTTCTGCATGGCCGCCCAATTCAGCGGATGCGCGGTTCGTACAATCTGGCTCACAGTGTCCCGATAACTTGAGATCGCTTTGGATAGCGCGGCATTGTCGCCTTTCTCGTCGCCATGCTGCTGCACTGCGAAAGCGCTCTTGCTTCGATAGTGCAACCACAGGTCAAACTGGTCTTTGCCGACAACCTCCGAGGCTGTCATAAAATGGTGAGCTCCCGTCATATAATCCAACCGCGCCATGCTTAACTCGCCACGTTCCGCGCGCGCGGCCCCCGCCCTCCGGCGCCGGGTTTGCGCCGCCTCTTGGATTTCCCGTGCAAATTCGGTTGCATGCTCCGCCGCCCGCATTTCTATTTCTTCGGCCTTTTCTAGCAGCCGATCCGCTTGTTCGTATTCCTGTCCCGTGCTCGCTAGGACCAAAGTAGCGCGTGCCTTCTCAATGAGGGCCTTGACCTCAGGATTGTCCTGTTCCAGAGCAGAAAGACGCTTCAGCAACTCGCGGTGCCTCTGCGCAATCTCAATCAGCTTCTGTGGCAAGAGATCCACAGGTACATCGCTTTCATTGAGAATTCGAAAAAACCCGCTGACAGCTTCCTGAGTGGTATGGAATCGAGCGCTGAGGTTCTCTAAAACCGCTTGCTGAGCTGCACCTGCTGCCGTCAGCGCTTCCTGAAGCTGCTCGGCTGTAAATCCGATGTTTACGATGGCTGTTCCACCGCCTGAGGCTTGGGCGATACCTGTTCCCGTGGCAATCTGGGCAACACGCTTGTGCTTAGACATCGTTTTTCTTGTTTACACCCGACATATTTACTGACGCCGTACTCCTGTCACTGGCTTGGGCGATGCCTACCCCTTGAGCAATTTGTTGAACATGCTGTTTGCCCTGCGGAAGGGACCGGATGATTTCTAGCAACGCGTTTGAAGCCGCCAGTAATTCGGGATCTTGTGCTGCTGTGGTTTTGGCCATCTCTTCTGCGAGCAGTCCCTGGCGTGGCGATGAATGTGGGTTGACTTGAAGCTTATCTATAGCCTCCACCACTTCGCCATGGCTGCTGAATTTCCTTTTGACCAGCCCCTTCAAAGATGCATACCCATCAGCAATGGCCTTCTTAGTGGTATCGGTAGCTCCTGAAGTAACCCCCAAAGTCAAGGCGGCGACGAGGGCCTGGGTGATTGAATCCATGACAAGTTCTCCGCAGGCAGAATTATCTGGCAATAGAATGCTAATCTGCGCAGTACACGAGTTGGTGGGGCTGCTCTCCTAGGGGACCTTGCGGAAAGCGATTCTTTTGCCTTACGACGCAAATTCTATCATCATTGTTAATACCGTCTTAGCCGGCTGCCCCAGCCTTTCCTGTTTCGCACCATGGCGTGGGTGCCCCATCATTCGCGCTTTTGGTTTTTGCGAAGGGCGGGATTCTATTCTGTATCCTTTCCTGTTCTCGGTTCTCGAGACACCCGCCTGCACACGAACCTTGCGCCACGACGATGGCAACCACGATGATGCAATCACTACGACGGTGAAGCGCCGTAGGCGCGACGACAGGTTAGCCCAGTACGTCCCGAGGCGCGTAACACGCGCCGAAGGGTAAGTGCTGGGTAAGCAAGAAAAGAGACCCTTCCTTACTGCCGTAGGCCGGAGCGCAGCGTAGAGGAGCGACATAAATCTTGCAAAAAAACGACCAGAAACTCTGTGTCGCACCTACGGCGCTTATCTCGGTGTATTCAGCTTACCCAGGGCTTACGCGCCTGGGCTAGGCTGTTTCGCCCTTCGGGCTGTATCGCACCAAACGCCGTCCGTATTTATCTAATCCGCGTTCTTCTGCGCAAATCTGCGGCGACCGTCCTGGTTTTTCTCCGCGCCCATCCGCGGTAAGACCCCTCTTGATTCTCCGCGCCCCTCTGTGTCCTCTGTGGTAAAAATCACGCGGCCCGCTTCGCCGCCGTCCGCCACTGCCGCAATCCCATCACGCACATCACCAAAAAAATCACGTACAACGCGGACGTCAAATACAAATGCTTATAGACATAAAGACCAATTACCAGCGTGTCGCCGATGATCCAGAACCACCAGTTCTCCACAATTTTCCGCGACATCATATACTGTGCGGTCAGAAACATCGCGGTGGTCAACCCGTCAGCGAAGGGAACCGTGCTAGGCGTGAAGCGGTGCAGCAGATAGTAGAGGACCGCTGTCGCCGACCCCATCATCGCCATATAACCCAGCAGCGCGCGCGGCGTCGCCCCGCTCACGCTCAGCTCGGAATCGTTCCGTCCGCCGTGCAGCCAGTTCCACCACCCGTAAAGGGCAATAGCGATGTAGACAAATTGCAGCCCCATGTCGGCAAACAGCCCGGAGCGAAAAAACACGATCACATAAAAGATGTTGTTGGCGATCCCGATGGGCCAGTTCCAGATGTTTTG
>JANXPR010000139.1 GCA_025357215.1 Acidobacteriaceae bacterium
CGAGCCTTCCATATCCACGCGCACAAAGTTGTTGATGCGCACGGCGTGCCGCACCAGATCGGACGCAATCTCGTACGCCATGTTTTCGTCCACGTCCAGGCCCATGTGCGTCAGCTTCAGGCTTACGTTGGCGTTCAGCCCCAGCGCCGCCATCTTGTCCAGCATCTGGTGGTAGAGCTGCGCGCTGTGGCGGGCTTCTTCGGCGTTGGTTACGTTTTCGCCAAGATTGTCCACGCTCACGCTCAGGCCCAGTTGGTTCATGGCTTGCGTGGCGGCCAGCGCGTCATCCACCTGTGTACCGGCCACAAAACGGCGGGAGAGCCGCTGGCCAATCCACGTCTTTTCCGCAGCCGCGCGAATGGACTTGCTCTCAGAAAGTGAAATAAACGTTGCCCTTAACAACAGCGCTCCTGGATTCGGCGAGATGGCGTCATAGAAGGGAACTTACTTTTTAACATACGTGCAGAGCCCATCTGAAGTTTTTCACCTGTCGCCTAATTACCCTCCATATTGGTTGAGCCCTTACGTAACTTAACTTCTCTTACGTCGCGAATGTCTGTCTTCAGGTAAGCAGTCGAATTTAGAGCAACGGTTTTATGGGGATTATTCGACACGTTATCCCTTAACCACGCTTCCGGGGTGTCAGCGTCGCGGACTGGAATTATCTCCGAGGGCTTGTTATTAATCTCCACTTCGAAATGCTTTGTCATGTTTAACTCCGCTGAAGCTTGATGTTCATTATCTCAGACCGTAGCATAAGGGTGGGCGAATCGCTTATAATGCACTTATGTATCTCGCGGTTACGTGCAAAAATACCGAGTATCACCGACAGCACAACAATCCGTTCAGCGGTTACAGGATCAAGATTCCCGTCAAGCCAGCCGGCAAATTTCAAGCGACATGCGACGGTTGCGGCAGGACAAGTTCTTATATTCCAGATGACGTATTGGAAATGAGCAGCGAGTAGCCCGCTCGCATAAAGTATTCCGACGCGTAATTTGGCAAAATGAAAGTCCGCTGCCAATTTAAAAGGCTATCCACTTACCCATTCACCAAATTACCCAATTACCAAATCTTGCTTATCTCCCGTGTTCTTCCAGAAACTTCTCCACTTCAATCGCCGCGGCGCAACCTGATCCCGATGCGGTAATGGCTTGGCGATAGCGCCGGTCCTGGACGTCGCCGCAAGCGAACACGCCTTCCACTTTCGTTTGCACAAAGTCGTGGGTCTTCAAATAGCCGTCCGAATCCATGTCAAGCTGGCCATGAAACATTTTCGCGTTGGGGATATGTCCAATGCCCAGGAACATGGCGCTGGTGGGCAGGTCCCAGACTTTACCGGTCTTTGAATTGCGCAGCTTGAGGCTCGTAACTTCCTTGGCGGCCACGTCATTCACTTCTTCCACGATTGTATCCGTAAGGAACTCAATCTTTTCGTGCATGCGGGCGCGGTCCAGCATGATCTTGGACGCGCGGAAGTGGTCGCGACGGTGGATCACCGTCACCTTGGTCGCAAAGCGCGTGAGGAACAGCGCTTCTTCCATGGCGGAGTCGCCGCCGCCGATCACCGTGATTGGTTTGCCTTTGAAGAAAAATCCGTCACACGTGGCGCACGACGAAACTCCATGGCCGATGAGCGCTTGTTCGCTGGGCAGGCCGAGCCATCGCGCGGACGCTCCGCTGGCGATGATCAGTGAGCGCGTCTTCTCCACTTTGCCGCCGCCAAAATCCAGCGTAAACGGGCGCGTGCTCAAGTCGGCTTTCACCAGATGTCCCGGCTTGAACTCGGCGCCAAAGCGCTGGGCCTGCTTGCGCATGTTTTCGATAAGCTCCGGGCCTTGAATACCTTCGGGGAAGCCGGGAAAATTTTCTACCAGCGTGGTGAGCGAAAGCTGCCCGCCGGGTTCATGGCCTTCAATCACCAACGGCTTCAGGTTGGCGCGTCCGGCGTAGATGGCGGCAGTAAGACCGGCGCAGCCGGTACCAAGAATCACAGTGTCGCGGACAGTGTTTTCCATATCGTTATTAGATTGCCGGGCGGCAGTTTAGTTTCAAGCCAGTAGTTCGAGCCTCACTTCGGGTCGGACGCGGCCCCTTTTTTCTTTGAAGGCTCTGAGTTGAGCCAGTTAATGTCCGTCCTGAAAGCGCTGCCCAGTTCCAGAGCTTTGCGGTAGCGGGTCATCAGGTTTGAGGCTTCACGAAAAAACGGTTCATAAGCGCTCTGGTCCACGTCCGGGCAGCGTGCCAGCACAATAGAACTTTTGCCCAGGCGCTCCAGGCGGATTCGCGTCACCGGCGTATCCACGCTGAGGATGGTCAGCGGCGAAGCCGCGCCCGCGGACATGCGGTCTTCCAGCGCGAGCTCGTGGAATTCTTTGGTGTCGCGGCTGCGCAGCACCAGCGTTTCAATGGTATTGGTTGCGTCCGTGCTCATGGAATACTGCGTGGTCATCAGCGGCGACTCGGGCAGCATGTCACGGCGCACGCGGACGAACTTTGAGTCCGGCGAATCTTTCAATGTGGCGCGTCCGCGGGAAATTTCAAAATCCCGGCTGAACGCCGGCTTGGCTGCTACCTTGGCGAACGCGTTCTTGATCTCCGTCTGGTCCGCCGCGGACGGCTTGCAAACATAAAGATAGGTCAGCTTCACCTGTGGTTGGTCGAGCGATGGCGACGGTTTCGCTTCGGTTTGCTGCGCGAAAGAGAGCGCGGCGGACATGGAGAAGACCATCGCAAGGACAATCGCAAGTGCGGGCTTATACACGCGCACGATTTTACCATCAGGTGTTTCTGAAATCGCGGGCGTCGCGAGGTACCCCTATAACTACGAAGAGTCCAAACGGAGGAGCGCCAACTGCTCACGGACAGCTGGCCGTTTTGGTAATCACCGTCGCTGAATTGTCATTCCGAGCCGCAGGCGAGGAATCGGCTTTTGCCAAAAGCCAAAAGCCGACCTAACCATCATTCTGGCGATAAGTCCCTCTCGCTTCACTCGAGATTTTTAAAAAAACGATTTACTTCAAATATCCATCCACCCACTGGTTCACGGTGCGGTACCAGAGCTGGCTGTTTTGCGGCTTCAACACCCAATGGCCTTCGTCCGGGAAATAAAGCATCTTCGACGGCACTTTCAGCCGCTGCAACGTGGTGAACAACTGAAAGCCTTCCGAGACGTCCAGTCGGTAATCCATTTGCCCGTGGACGACCAGCGTGGGCGTTTTGAAGTTCTTGGCAAACAGGTGTGGCGACCATTTGCGATACATCTCGCGGTTGTTCCACAACTCGCCTTTGAACTCCCATTCCACAAACCACAACTCTTCCGTGCTGCCGTAACCGGACTCCGTATTGAACGTGCCGTCATGAGATACCAGGCACTTGAAACGATTGGTGTGGCCCATGACCCAGTTGATCATGTAGCCGCCGTAGCTGGCGCCCAGGGCGCATTCGCGGTCTTTATCAATGAACGGGAAAGTTTTCTCGGCGTAGTCCAGGCCGTTCATCAGGTCCACGTAGGGCTTGCCGCCCCAGTCGCCGTTGATTCCGTCAATGAATTTCTGCCCGTAGCCGGTTGACCCGCGCGGGTTCACCATGATCACCACGTAACCGTCCGCGGCGAAGAGCTGCGCGTTCCAGCGGTAGGTCCATTCGTCGCCCCACTGGCCTTGCGGTCCGCCGTGGATCAGGAACTTTACCGGATATTTTTTTGTGGCATCGAATGCCGGAGGTTTCACCATGAAACCCTGGACTTTGGTTCCTTCCGCGCCGCTGAACCAAAATGGCTCCGCCGGATGCATGACTACATTTTCTAGTGCGGCGTCATTCACGTGGGTGAGTTGCACCGCCGTGAGCTGGCCGCCCTTGATTTCTTTGCGATTGGAAATCGTCCCATTCTTTTCGATCTTTGCCGCCACAATGGAATTCAGACTGTGAAACGTCGCCAGGTCCGCTTTGTAGACCTCGTTTGGCGCCCTAATGGACATGCGCGTAAACACCAGCGTTTTGCCGTCGGTCGATACCTGCAGGTCGTCATTGGCGCCGCGGGCGAGCTCTTGGATTTC
>JANXPR010000188.1 GCA_025357215.1 Acidobacteriaceae bacterium
CAATCCGGAAAACACTGTTTACTCCATCAAGCGCTTCATGGGACGCCGCTTTGACGAAGTGAATGAAGAAATGAAGATGGTGCCCTATAAGGTTGTCCGTCAGGGTGACCATGTGGCCGTTATGGCGGAAGGCAAGGAGTACACGCCGCCGCAGGTTTCGGCCATCATTCTGCAAAAGCTCAAGAAAGCCGCGGAAGATTATCTGGGCCAGCCCGTCACCGAAGCCGTGATCACGGTTCCAGCGTATTTCAATGACGCGCAGCGCCAGGCCACCAAGGACGCCGGCAAGATTGCCGGACTCGACGTAAAGCGCATCGTGAACGAACCGACCGCGGCCGCGCTGGCCTACGGCCTGGACAAGCAGAAGGACGAAACCATTGCCGTGTACGACTTCGGCGGCGGCACGTTTGATATTTCGATTCTCGAAGTCGGCGAAGGCGTGGTTGAAGTGAAGTCCACCAATGGTGATACGCATCTCGGCGGTGACAACATTGACCAGCGCATCGTGGATTGGCTCGTCGACGAATTCAAGAAAGACGAGTCGCTGGATTTGCGCGCCAAGGGCAATGAAATGGCCCTGCAGCGCCTGCGTGACGCGGCGGAAAAAGCCAAGATCGAGCTTTCCACCACCGTGGAAACGGAAATCAACCTGCCGTTTATCACCGCGGATGCCACCGGCCCCAAGCACCTGGTGAAGAAACTGACGCGCTCCAAGCTGGAGCAGATGGTGGAAGACATCATCCAGCGTTCGGTTGGTCCGTGCCGCCAGGCGTTGAAAGATGCCGGCGTTGAAGCCAAGGACATTGACGAAGTTGTGCTGGTCGGCGGACAGATCCGCATGCCGCGCATTCAGGCCCTGGTGAAAGAGCTGTTTGGCAAAGAACCGCACAAGGGCGTGAACCCGGATGAAGTTGTGGCCGTGGGCGCCGCCATCCAGGCCGGTGTGCTGGCGGGTGACGTGAAGGACTTGCTGTTGCTCGACGTGACGCCGCTCTCGCTGGGTGTGGAGATTCAGGGTGGAATCAGTAATGTAATGATCCCCCGCAACACCACCATCCCCACGCGCAAGACGGAGACCTACTCCACGGCGGCGGATAGCCAGACTTCCGTGGAAGTCCACGTATTGCAGGGCGAGCGTTCGCTGGCGCGGGACAACCGGACGCTGGGTAAATTCCATCTAACAGGAATCCCCACGGCGCCGCGGGGCGTGCCGCAGATTGAAGTCACGTTTGACATTGATGCCAACGGCATCCTGAACGTGACCGCAAAAGACCGGGCCACGGGCAAGGACCAGAAGATTACCATTACGTCTTCGTCCGGTCTAAGCAAAGAGGAAGTCGAAAAGATGGCCAAGGAAGCCGAGGCCCACGCCGCGGACGACAAAGCCAAGCGCGAAGAGATTGAGTCCCGCAACCAGTTGGACACCACGGTGTACAACGTTGAAAAGATGCTGAAAGAGCATGGCGAGAAGATCTCCGCGGAAGACAAGGCCAATGTGGAATCCGCCCTGGCGGACGGCAAGAAAGCCCTGGAAGGCAGCGATCCGGCGATCATGAACTCGGCGCGTGAGAAGCTGACCATGGCTTCGCACAAACTGGCGGAAGAGATGTACAAAACCGCCCAGTCGCCCGCTGACGCAGCCGCTGGAGCCGGTCCGCAAGCCGGCGCCCCGGCTGACGGCGCAGCCGCGGAGAAGAAGAAGGACGAAGGCGTGATCGACGCCGAGTACGTGGACGTTGAGGAAAAGAAGTAAGAACTGCCCTGCAAGGGCGCGAGTTTGAGGGGAGTTGGGTGATGACCTTAAAACACAGCGATACAACATTTTTTATCAAGTACCACAATGAGAAGTCTACTGAGCTTTGGGAAGCCATAAGTGGAATTCTGCGTGTGTCGGCTCGCCCGAAAACTCAACTGGAAATAATCGCTTTGCTGCCGGACGGCCCAAGCGCATACATCGAGGAACAGAGCAAAGTCCTTGAAGTGCTGCTGCAACGCAAGGAGCATGAAGGCGAGCTTGAGACCGTTCTTAGGAATGGAATCAAAGCGTACAAGCTACGTAGCTGAATAGCTGTCAGCAAGGAGAAGAACTGCAAGGCGGCTTTTGATGGCCGCCTTTGCCCTATCCGTGAGCCGAAAAGGCGGACGCAAGTTTGCGAGGTGAAGGGTGAAGCAATATTTAGTCATGAAAATGGTGGAAGGTTTAAACCACATTTCCGGGTTCATGGCGCTTCCCGGAATGTACACCCTGGAAGCGGCCCAGGACTTTATCAGCAATGCGGTGGCCGCCGAGCCCGACTCCAACTTCATCATCCAGGAAGTAGGAGCGGCGTAAAGAAAAGGACCGGAACCACAAAGGACACGAAGGAACACGGAAATCGGTTTAGCTCGCTGGAAGCTCTTTCGTGTACCTTGGTGTCCTTTGTGTTGAACGGCTGACACTCAAAAAAATCGGAGCTTTGCATGAAATATATGAAACGTCGTGGGCTGCGCATGTTTGCTGTGGCAGCTTTGTTGCCGGTCCTGGCCACACCCATATTGACCCAGGGAGCGCAGGCTCCGTCGCATACATCTCCCGCGGCCAGCATGTCAGCCCAGGAGAAAGCCACCGTCCAGCAGGTCACGCAGCGCGTGCGTGATTTTCTGGCGAATGTGCCTAAGAACGATCCCAAAGTATTCCAAGACTTCTTTGCCGACGACGTGATTTACACGCGCTCCGCCGGCGTTACGGTGAACAAAGCCGAGATATTGAAGAACATTGACGTCCGGGCCACGGCCCAGCCGGAAGCCACGTATGACAGCGACGACTTCACCGTCCACCCTTACGGAGACGTGGCAGTGGTAAACTTCCGCCTGATTATGCACAACTCCGTGGACGGCAAGCCGGAGACGGCCTATTTCCGCAACACTGGAACGTTCGTGAAGCGCGGCGGAAAATGGCAGGCCGTTGCCTGGCAGGCGACTAAGGTGCCCCCGGAAGAAAAGGCCAAACCGTGACGCAAAAAACTTGGATCGCGTTGTGTTCGACTTTTGTGCTGCTGGGCTGTTGTCTGGCGCTGGCGGAACAAGTTGCCACTCTTGACCACGTCAAAATGAAAGTGGAAGGCAGTTCCGTTTTTGTGACGGAGAGCGGCAAGACGCACGAAGTTTCCATTGCCGGACAATTTGACGCGGTGCGGATTGACTCCGCGAAACTGGTGTCCACCAAAACGGCGGCGAACGCTATTTACCTGCTGTTGGATGTGACCGGCCCTTCCAAGCTTCCCCGAGACAAAGGCCAGTGCGGGTCCACCACCGAATCGAACCTGATCTGGCTCAAGCTGGATTCCACATGGCAACTGAAGGAAGGCGTGAGTTTCCTCTATAACTCGTGCCTCTATCCCATCACCATGGCGGGCGAGCAGAAAACGGACGGCGAGACTTTAACGGTCACCACCAATTCGCAGGTAGCGACCTATAACGGCGCGCATCCAGAAGCTGGATTGAAGATTACACCGGTGGTGGCCGCGAAATAGACTCGATCTACGGGCGGGAACGTAAAAGAATCCGCGGACGATACCCTGGCAAGCAATGCGAGTCGAAGGATCTGCCATTGATGAGTGTCTTTCCGCAGGCGAAACCCCCGAAGCGTAGCAAGGAAACTCGGAACAAGTTTAATGGCACCAACACAGCAAAAAGACTATTACGCAATTCTGGGCCTGAAGAAAAGCGCCTCCGCGGAAGACATCCGCAAGGCGTTCCGTAAACTTGCGCGCAAATATCATCCTGACGTCAATCCGAACGACAAGAAGGCGGAAGAGAAGTTCAAAGACCTTTCCGAGGCCAATGACGTTCTCAGCGATCCTAAGAAGCGCAAGATTTACGACCAGCTGGGCTTTTATTCCGACAACATCGATCCCGCCGCGGCGGAAGCTTACGCCCGTGGAGGCGCCGGTTCTTCCGGCGGACCGTTCTCCGGAGGCGCCGCAGGCCAAACCCACGGTGCGCCGTTTGATTTTGGCGGGTTTGATTTCTCTGATTTCACCGGAGGCGGCGGACGCCAGGCCCAGGGCGGCGGTGGCGGGTTCCGTGACATCTTCTCCAACATCTTTGGTGGTGGCGGTGCCCGTCCCGGCGGACCGGGCGCGAATCATGAGCCGGAACATGGCACAGACCTGGAATATCAGATCAACATCGGCTTCTGGGACGCCATCCGCGGCACCGTGCTGCGACCAAGCGTCAACCGTCTGGATACCTGCACCAACTGTCATGGCAAAGGCGTGGTAGGCACGCCGCAGACTTGTCCGCAATGTGGCGGCAGCGGCCAGATCACTCAGACCAGCGGACGGATGAAGTTCAACGTGCAGTGTCCGCGCTGCGGTGGCACGGGCAAAGCCCAGACGCCTTGCCCGGTGTGCCATGGCGATGGCGCCGTGGAACGTGCCGAACCGCTGGAGTTCCGCGTGAAACCCGGTACGCGTGACGGCCAGCGTATTCGCCTAGCCGGTAAAGGCAATGCCGGATTGCATGGCGGCAGCGCCGGCGATCTCTATATCATCATCAAGATCAGCGAACATCCGATCTTCCATCGCGATGGCGACGACATTTACGTAACCGTCCCGGTCACTGCCATGGAAGCCGCGTTGGGAGCCAAGATTGAAGTCCCCACCATTGATGGCCGCGCGCAACTGCGCGTCCTGCCGGGAACACAGAGCGGACAGAAGCTGCGGCTGCGCGAAAAAGGCGTTCCATCGGCGACCAAAGACGACGTGCGCGGCGATCAGATTGTGGAAGTGAAGATTGTCGTCCCCGAGGCGCGCGATTTGAAAGTCCGCGAGTTGTGGCAGGAATTGCAGAAGTTGACGCCCGAAGACCCCAGAGAAGATTTGTGGAGCAAGGTGTGATCCTGGAAACGGAGCGTCTGGTCCTGCGCGAGTTTGCGCCAGGGGACACAGACGCGCTGCTCAAGGTTCTCGGAGATCCAATCGCCATGCAGTATTACCCTGCGCCATTCACACGCGCTGAAGTGGACGAATGGATTGCCCGCAACCAGGCACGATACGCGGAATCCGGGCTTGGACTGTGGGCGATGCTGTTGAAGAGTTCGGGCGAACTCATCGGTGATTGTGGCTGCGTTATGCAGGAAGTGGACGGCCGTAACGAAATCGAGGTCGGGTACCACGTCCGCCGGGATTTGTGGGGCAGCGGTTATGCGACGGAAGCAGCGCGCGCCTGCATGGACTATGCTTTTGCCAGACTTGGAGCCACGCGGGTGATTTCCATGGTTCGCCCGGAGAATGTGGCGTCGCGCCGGGTGGCGGAAAAAAATGGAATGTTTTCTGAAAAGATTATCTTCTGGCGCGGTTATGATCACTGCGTGTACGCCAAGCACAGAATCTAAAACGTTTCTGTAGGTGAGCAGTGAGACTATGGCCGTGCATCTCTACGCCAAGATTTTCGAAGGGCTGATGGCGAAGACTTAATTCTGGGTGAATTGGGAGTTTGATCGTGCTGGATTGCGGGCCGATGCTGTTGACTGTGGAAAATAATCTGGGCGTAGAGACGCGGCACTGCCGCATCTCACACTCAAGGCCATGACACTGTTTCGTGAAACATACCGGATTGAATCCGCCCGCAAACGTCATTGGGATTATTCGTTGCCGGGGTGGTATTTCATTACAATTTGCACTGAAAACAAAAAATCCCACTTCGGAAGAATCACGAACGGGGCGATGCATTTCTCGCCTGTTGGCGAACATACTGCCGGATGCTGGCGGGAAATCCCAGCCCATCACTCAACAATTGAAATTGACGAATTCATTGTCATGCCGAACCATGTGCACGGAATCATTGTGATCACAGGGCTTCAACGTTTGCCTGAGCTTCAACGATCTGGAGGAATTAAGCAGGTGGCGGAGTTGTCATCGATACATCCGAAAGCAAATTCCCTTGGCGTCGTGGTAGGCTCTTTCGAGTCTGCGGTGTCCAAGTGGTGCGGTCTCCAAGCTCTGGAATTTGGTTGGCAAGCCCGGTTTCACGATCGAATTATTCGCGGAAATAGTTCGTTGAAAGCGGTTCGGGAATACATCCGGGACAATCCCGCGAATTGGCATAAGGACACATTGTTTGTCGCGTAAACGGTGAGACGTGGCAGTGCCACGTCTCTACGCTAAGATTGTCGAAAGACTAATGGCCAAACGTAAATCCAAGGGCGCTTATATGATCTCCGCGGTTGCGGAGATGTACGGCATTCATCCGCAGACGCTGCGGCTTTATGAACGCGAAGGCCTGCTAAAACCTTCCCGCACAGACGGCAACACGCGCTTATACACGGAAGAAGACGTTCAACGGCTTGAATTCATCCTGAACCTGGCGCGCGATCTGGGCGTGAACATCGCCGGTATCGCCATCATTTTGCAAATGCGCGAACGCATGGAAGAGATGAACCGTCAGATGCAGGATTTCGTCCGCTTCGTGCAACAGGAAGTAGCCTTCCGCGCCGGTCAGGCGCACGCCGATCCCAGTCAGGGCGCGATTGTGCCCATCCGCAAGCCGACGATCCACATGCCGGCCAAGGGAAAGAAGAAGTAGTGCAGTTTGGACGGGCCGTTTCCTTCTTCTGATTCAGACAAAAATCCCTAACCACGAAGGACACAAAGGCTCACAAAGGATGCGTTTGCCATGGCAACCTTTGTGATCCTTTGTGTCTTTTGTGGTTAATTGTTTGTGTGCGGATAGTACCTACTTCGCGGGATTCTGCTGGGCCAGCCAGTCCAGAAACAACTGTTCCACTGGCTTATCTTTTGACCGGATCAGATGCCGGACGGTGTGTCCCGTGGCGAGATGGCAGAGTTCTTCCGCCATGTTGGTGATGTGGTCGCCGGCGCGCTCGAGTGCGTTGGCCATCGCCAGCACGTGCAGGCTCTCAGGGCCCTTCAAGCCTTCCACGTTTTCCGTATGCCGGACAACCATCAGGTTGCGAAGACGATCAATGTCCGGGTCAGTACGCAGGACGCGCAGCGCCTGTTCAACGTTGCGCTCGCTGAAAGCGCGTGCGATTTGCGAGAGCATGTTTTCCACCAGGCAGGCCATGCGCGTGAGTTGGCCCACGTCTTCCATGTCAATACGATTGCGCACGATGGCGGAGCGTTCAGCAAAACTTGAGAGCAGGTCGCCCACGCGCTCCAGGTCCAGCATTAGCTTCATGCAGGCCAACAGTTCGCGCGCCTGCTCTGGCGTGACCTGGGTGATGGTGGCCGCCATGCGTTCGTCCAACTCGCGATCCAGTTCGTCGAGATGCTCTTCGCAAGCGCGCACGGCTTTCAACGCTTGCGATGAGCCATTGATCAAACCGTCAATGGCGTGGGACGCGGCTTCCTTGGCCAGCCCGCATGCCTGCATGGTCAGCTCTACCAAATCTGGTTTGCCGGAGGTCGGTTTCACAACGAATAAGGCCGGAGCATTCATAACCCGCATTTCCACCTGATTTCCTCAACTTTATCGGCAAGGTAGTCAATAGAGGATGAAAGGAATATGAAATTCGCGTGAATGCGCTTGGCCAACATGAGAGCGAGAAAGGGAATGCGACTCTGTTTGCCATTTTTGAATCCCCAACCAGATCAGCGGCCATCTGCCTTCATCAGCGGCAAGGTTTCGCGTCTTGCTTATTTCGGCACTTCGAACCTGTAGCCGGTTCCGCGGACGGTCTTCAAGTACCTTGGCCGTTCCGGATCATGCTCAATCTTTTCCCGCAGTTTGCGGACGTAAACATCCACCGAGCGCGGGCTCACATAAGTGGTTTCGCGCCACACGGCGTCAAGGATCTGGTCGCGGGTAAAGACGCGGCCGGCGTGCTGGGCCAGATAGTGCAGCAGGCGGAACTCAGTGGCGGTAGTGGTCACCGTTTCGCCGCGGACGCTCAGCGTCATGGCCCCGGCATCAATAACCAAGTCCCCCGCGTTGATAGACGTTGGCGCCAGCGGACCTTCACAGCGGCGCAACACGGCTTTAACGCGGGCCACCAACTCGCGCGGACTGAATGGCTTGGTGATGTAATCGTCGCCACCCAGCTCCAGGCCCATGATGCGATCGGCTTCGGCGGTCTTGGCCGTAAGAAAAACTATGGGTGTTCCCGCCAGCGGCGCGCCAGACTGGCGAATCTGGCGGCAGAGTTCCATGCCGTCACCGCCGGGGATCATGATGTCCAGCAGCATAAGCGTGGGGCGTTCTTTTTGGGCATCACTGATCACGCTGGCTGAGCTGGAATAACTGCGCACACGAAAGCCCGCAGCCTCCAGATGATGACGGACGAGGCGCGAAATATCCAGGTCATCTTCGACGAGGAATATTTTCTGGCTGCCGTTCATGTTCGGTTCGAGAGCGTCTCTCAACTTAGGCCCTTCTCCAACCACCGATCCTCGGTTTATCCATCCCATATCTGTGTAATAAAGAAGTTTCGTGATCAGAGTACACAGGCAATGTTAAAGGAGTGTGAAATGCAGAAGCCGAAAGGGCCGGGCTGTATTTGCCCCTGCATTGGTCCCGCGGGCACGCAACCTAAGAGCCAGTGGATGCCAGTTCTCGTTGCATGGCGGCCCCGTCGGCTATCGTTCAAACTTTGGTCCTGCGCGGGAAAAGAACGCTGCACCGATGCTTCATTGCTTGTATTGTTCGCCAGAGAGGCAAAGTAACTTCTTGTTGGCGAATAGATAAACAAACTCTAATGTTTTCGTCTGGCGCGGATTGAGAAAAACTCGTATTCCGACATTTGCAACTTGCAGGCAGCAGGCGTACCCTTATTGGAATCGCGTGAGCGATGCGGATAATTGTGAAAGACCTCTCTTCCACCGGGCAGTGAAAGAATCTTCTTCCACTCTTGTCAATTGACGCCAGAATCCCGGCGCCTCTAAACCCACTCAAGAAGGACCGCATGAAGAATATTTACGTAGGGAATTTGGATTTCAACGTTTCAGAGGACGAGCTTCGCCAGGCATTCTCGGCGTACGGGCAAGTCGATAACGTGACCATTCTAAAGGACCGGGACACGGGGCAGCCCCGTGGTTTTGGCTTTGTGGAAATGTCCAACGACGAAGAGGCAGACAAGGCGATTAACGGGATGAACGGAGCGCAGCTGGGTTCGCGCGCCATCAATGTAAACGAAGCCCGGCCCAAGGTCGCCCGCGCCGGTGGTGGTGGCGGTGGTGGCGGCTTTAACCGTGGTGGCGGTGGCGGCTATGGCGGCGGCAGAGGTGGTGGCGGTGGTGGTGGTGGACGCGGTGGTGGCGGTGGTGGTGGACGCGGCGGCGGTGGTGGTTTCCGCGGACGCTAAACTTGAACATCGCAGCTAGCTCTCACTTAGAAAGCCCGCGAATTAAAAAAGAGACGCAGAATTGAATCTGCGTCTCTTGAACTTTTAGTTACTGCTTCCAGCAAGGCCGTTTTTCGTAGCCGCGTTTTACACGAACTCAACGTTCGGCTGGTGCGGAATTATGCCTGCGCGGTATCCCATGTCCAGCAGGCGGACGATCGCTTCGCGGCCATCCGGGCCGTAGTCCAATGTGCGCTCGTTCACGTACATCCCCACAAACTGGTCGGCTTTTTGCGTGTCCAGATCGCGCGCGAACTGCATGGCGTAAGCCAGCGCTTCTTCGCGATGGTCCAGAGCGTACTGGATACTGTCACGCAGAGCCTGGTTGATCGTGGCGCACAGTTCCGGTCCGAGTTCGCGACGAATCGCATTCCCGCCCAGAGGAAGTGGCAGACCGGTGAG
>JANXPR010000191.1 GCA_025357215.1 Acidobacteriaceae bacterium
GCAATCAGCAATCAGCAGTCAGACCAAACAGACCCCCAGCTATTAGCAGTTAGCCGTTAGCTCTTAGCCCAACCCAAAATACAAACCCGGAAAAAACACCCAAAACCACAAGATGTGGGGTTGATCTAAGGTGAGGCATCCCCAGATCTTGTGGTGGGGCGTCCGCGGCGGACGACATGGCATGATTTCGCTTGACCTTCACCGTTAGCCATGATATACTAAGTCGTTTAATATCATGTGCTTATGGTGGACTGTGTCTTGATAGCAACAAAGGGCAAAGGCCGCAGCCGAGGGCGGCTGCGCTCCACAATTCTGAGAGGTATCGCCGGGGATGAATCGTGTAAGTCTATATTTTCCGGGGATGAATGGGGGAGGGGTTGGCCGGCAAAGCCGGCCATCGCCGGAATTGGGAAAACCGAAGAGCTTTACCGCAGAGGACGCAGAGGTCGCGGAGGAGGGAGAAATCGAAAAACCTTACCGCTGATCGACACTGATGACACTGATCGGAGAAAGGCAAGGCCGGCAGGAAGTCGTAAAGAGGGGATGCTGTCAGGGAAAATGGGACACGTCGAACCAGAGCGAGTCGGAGAGGAGAAATGGGAATTGAAGAAAAAACTTAACATCGGGACTAGGCTGAACGTCCGTTCATGTTGTGCAGCGACTGAACCCTCATTCATCCACGCTTCCCAAGAGATAACTTACAAAGATTTTCACATCGTCCCGTCTCGACCCGGAGTAGAATGTTCCATGGAGTTTCGGCCCTTTGCCTAAATTTGAAGACAGTCTTGGACGCCTGGAAAAGATCGTAGACGAGCTCGAGAAAGGCAGCGTGCCTTTGGAGCAGGCGTTGAAGCTTTTTGAAGAAGGCATGCAGCTTTCCACTACTTGTCGCAAGGAGTTGGAAGAAGCGGAAGGCAAAGTGGAAATCCTGCTGAAACAGAATGGCAAATTGCAGCCTGAGCCTTATGACCTGGCGCAAGACCGGGAGCGGGCGCAGTCGGCGGCAAGAAAATAAGTCTCCCCAGCCTGCAGCGTCATCTGCAGTTTTTGAAACACCAGCGGAAGAGTAAGCCCCCGTTATTTCCGCGTCACCGGAAGAGGAAGTGTTTTATGAAACCTCTCAGTGTCGTTGTTGCCCAAAGCAACTCTAAGTCCGCGGATTCGCTCGTAAAGTCGCTGTACAACCATTTTCGCGTAGTCCAGGTGGCCCACAACCTGGGCGAGTTGCGGAGTTACATCCCCCAGCTGCGCGTGGACGTAGCCATTGTTGACCTGGAGTTGGCGGCGATTCAGGAAGTCCAGGAGCTGCGCCAGCAGTTCCCTACCGTCACGATTGTCTGCACGCATCGCGTAGCCGACGAAAAGATGTGGACCGCGGCCCTGGCCGCCGGCGCGTCCGACTGTTGCTATGACTCTGACGTGCGCGCCATTGTGCTCGCCGCCAGCCATACTCAAGGGGCGTCACACGCACACGCTGCGTAGTCGCCACCGTTTGCACACATCCGCAAGTGTGCTCGTTCCATCCAAAAATTTAAGGGAGCGCCGCTAAGCGCTCCCTTTTTTCAGGACAACTGAAATTTGTATGTTACTTTTTGGCCTCTAGTGCGGCCACAGGTTCTAGAGCCGGAGCTGGTTGCGCCCCCGGTTTACCTGCCTGAATCGGTTCCACGGACGAGACGGTAAAGACCACGTCTTTGCAGCGGAACTTGCCGTCCGGCAGCTCGGTGCAGTTTTTCGGATCGTAGCTGATTTTCTGAATGGCGTTAGCGTGGAACTGGAACGGCTTCTGCGCAGCGCAGCCGCTCAGCAGCGCGATCAACACCGGAGTCAACAACAGCAGGGCCCGATGGCTGGTCTTGGCCAGAAGTGCTGGCCGCGGTCTTACTGAAAGAAAATGCATTTTAAAGTTCTCCTGCCGGGGAAGATCTCTTGCCCCATTGAGTGCAGCATCGACCCATTAACGATTATGGCCAACAGTACCTTGGTCATAGTCCAACCGGATTTAGGTAACCCTATCCAACTTGCCGCGTTTCGCGAGTTTGCCGTGGATTGTTAAAGCCGCATGAATGCTGGGTTTCCCTGGCTTCGCTTCCGTAGGATGGGCCGGAGAAGTTACTTTTGGACGTTAGCCTTCAGAGCGGTGACGGGGTCGAATTCGTTACCAGCAGAAAACTCTTGTCTAGAGGATTTCTGCACCGCTTCTTGTTCGTCGCCGATCGGCTGAACGTTCCTCCCCACCGGGCCTGCCGGAGTCGGCAACCCGCCGCTTTTAGTCCCGCCTGGTGTTTTATACTGGTCGTTCATGCTTAAACAGATCCTTGAGCAGGGCCAGCAAACCATTGACCACGCGCTGGATAAGCTACTTCCTCCGGCCACGCTGCGGCCGGAATCCATCCACCAGGCCATGCGCCACAGCGTGTTTGCCGGCGGAAAACGCCTGCGTCCCATCCTTTGCATGGAAGCGGCGGGCATGGTCGCAGGTTGCATCCCAGAAGGCGTGGAAGAACTCGGCAGCGCTTTGGAAATGCTGCACACCTATTCCTTGATCCATGACGACCTGCCGGCTCTTGATAACGACGATCTTCGTCGCGGCAAGCCAACCTGCCATGTCGTGTACGGTGAAGCGATCGCCATCCTGGCCGGCGACGCGTTGCAGACCCAGGCCTACGAAATTCTGGCCCGCCTGCAATGTCCGGCCGAAGCCCGTGTTCAGATCATTGAAGAGATCGCCTGCGGCACCGGCACCGTCGATGGAATGATCGGCGGCCAGGTGAAAGATCTGGAAGCCGAACGCCAGAAGCCTGACGCGGCCACTCTGGAATACATTCACCGCTCGAAGACCGGAGCGCTCATTACCGCCAGCCTGGTCAGCGGAGGAATCTACGCCGGAGGCGCGCCGGGAGAAATCCAGCGTCTCCGCGACTTCGGCCGCGCCATCGGACTCGCCTTTCAGATCGTCGACGATGTCCTCGACGTCACGCAATCATCCGAGCAGCTCGG
>JANXPR010000262.1 GCA_025357215.1 Acidobacteriaceae bacterium
TGAAGTCGCTCATTCTCACTGTAGTTGCCAATAACGCTGTGCGGGGCTTTGGCGACCCGAACCCGGTCTTCACCGCCAGCATCATCGGCTTCCAGCCTGGAGATTCGGCCGCTGCATTCGTAACCGGCGCCGCTTCTTGCACCAGTCCGGCGACGCCAGCGAGCCCGCTCGGCGCGTACCCGATCAACTGCACGCAGGGTAGCTTGCTGGTAATCGGAACCAAGTACACGTTTGCTAATCCGGACGGTTCATTGAGCACGATTCCTGGAACCCTCCTGATTCTTAACAAGCTGACCATCAGTTGTGCGGGCTTTACCTCCAGCCGCACTTACGGAACCACCACTGGCTTCGGCGGCGCTCAGATAACAGGTCTGCTCCCTGGTGACACCATCACAGCAGCCTGCGGCACTACTGCCACGGCAGCGAGTTCGGTGGGCACGTATGCCATCACTCCCACCATCACGGATGCGGCTGGTTTGATCGGCGTGAAGTACGCGCTGACCGTCGTGCCTGGCGCCTTGACGATCAATCCCGCTCCGCTTACCGCGAAGCTTAACAACGCAGCTCCTAGCCGCGTTTATGGTTCGGCCAACCCGGCATTCGCGAGCACGCTCACGGGAGCATTTGCTGCGGATGGAATCACCGTGAGCTACAGCACCACGGCCACAGCCGCCAGCGCTCCAGGAGCGTTTGCGATCACGCCGGCGTTCTCTGATCCGAACAACAAACTCGGCAACTACACCGTGTCCGCGGCATCGGGTACATTGACCATCACCAAGGCGCCGTTAACCATCGCCCCGGTTGCTGGCCAAACAATTACGCTGAATGGACCTGCTACCGTTGCCGGCAACGGCTTTGTGCTTGGCCAAGGGCTGGGCAATCTCGGCGGAACTCTGACCTGCTCGTCCGCGGGCCAGGTTGGGACCGGTAAACCGGTAACTTGCACCGGGTTAACGTCCGCCAGCTACACAATCACTTTTGCCAGCACTTCTGAAACAGTGCACTACGCTCCAGTGGGAACCTGTTCGGCAGGTCCGGGACACCAGTACCTGGGCTCGACCACTCTCACCCGGGCCGGCCTCACCACGATTCCGGTAGCGTTCCGCCTTTGCGACGCTAACGGAGCCACGGTTTCGGCCGCGGGCGTTGTGAACAACTTCCAGTTGACAACCAAAGTCACTGGAACCACCACCACCACCTTCAACCAGGGTCTGGGCACTGGCTTCGCTTTCCAAGCCGGCGCGCAGGATTACCTCTTGAACTTTGCAGTAAGCGCCACTAGCCCGGCTGGTGGAATGCCGGCTGGATCGACCTACAACTTTGTGATCACGCTCAACGATGGCACCACCGTCCCGTTCGCGATCACTTTGAACTAGGTCATACCTAACATCGGTTAACACAACTAAGGAGCTGGCGGTCACGCCAGCTCCTTTTGTGCGTTCTAATAATCACTGCTGAATGTTAGTAAGGTGATTGTTTTTAATTAGATAGATCGACTCAACGTTACGCGATGTGTGAGCCTCGTTCGGCTTAGCGCAATCGAAGTAAATCTCCGCAAATAGCTGCAAATAAATGCGCTTATCCCCTATCTCCGTTTTGGCAAAGGGAATTCACATTAGATTTTTTAATCTTCGTCCAATGGCAGTCTAATGCGTACATCTTAAAACTTAATCACCAGATTAGCGGACTCTCGCATTTGTGCGTCGCCGCCTGCCTTCCGAAATTGCGCAGGTTTATCGACGAGCGAGCAAGTCCCAACTGAGCGCTTTCGCAAAGATCCATAAAGAAAAGCGTCAGTTGTAGCAGACGAACGAAACGGGTGACGCCTTGCCCATTTGACAAACGATCCTGAGGGCCATCGAGCTCCAGGACGGGAAGGCAAAAAAATGAGAACCTCCTCTCGGACCACAGCTGCCGAACGGGGCACAGGCAGCGGCCGCATTATTGCGACTCGCGCATTGCTCTGCTTCTTAGTCCTGATGTTCGCCGCTATGTCGGCGATCGCTCAACTTACCTCAACAGTTCAATTTGGTGGAAACCCTAACGCTCTGAATGCAGTGAGCGCGTTTACCATTCCCCGCGGCGGCATCATATTAAATGGCGCGGCGATAAATCCTGCCACTGGAGCGCCTTATCGCCACCTGTGGGTTGGTGACAACACCAGCGGCTGGTGCCGTATTGATCCGGACATTGACACCGTTGGTTTTGGGTTCCACAAGATCGATGTCTCGAACCCGGCCCCGCCTTGCACTTTCAAATTAAACGGGCTTTCGGTGACCGGTGGTCCGATTAACCTCGATCCAACGCCCCGCCCTTGCGTTCAGCCAATCGGTAATCCGAACCAGAATTGCAACTTCCTGTACATGACGGACGCGCGCAATTCTGAAGGCATCTTCCGTATTCTCTATGATCCCAACCAGGGCAGCGGACATGGCCTTCTCGAATTCGCCAGCGTTTTTGCCATGGCCGGCAACCCGACAGGGGCGCGGTTCCAGGGTGGCCAGACGGGCTGCCAGTTTCCTCTGAAGGCGGCGGCTGATACTGCGATCCTTGGCCCTGACGGCAATCTTTGGGCAACCACCAAACGTGGTGGCCAGATCTTCCGCATCAACAATCCTGCCACCGCTGACAAACTCGGCTTTGGCACTTGCGATGATTTCCTCCAGACAGTCGCTTTGGCTCCGGACGGACGCAGAGCCACCAGCCTTGCCTGGATTGGACACGACTTGTGGTCTTCTGACGGCGGTGGTGCGTTTGTCATTACCAACGCTGACACCACCTGCCAGGCCATCAGCCCCGGCATGACGCCCACGTGCGCCTCAGTACCGGCGCTGGGTGGAGCTGTAGCGGCCGCTAACGGCGCGAGCAGTGACCAGATTTATCCGCAGCTCAACGGCAACAATCTTTACTACGGTGTTTCTGCGGTACTGGTGGCGCCGACAGCTCCCGGATTGGTGGCATGGGTCGCCGATGCGCAGGGCGCGCAAATCATCACTCCCGATATCATCAACAACGCGGACATCGCAGCCTCTTTGGGCGCCGTCTTCCCGCCGCCGAATCCGTTCCCGCTGGGAATCATTTCCGAGCCAGTGCCGGATATGACTGACCCGGCTAACTTGGTCATTTATACCGGTGACGATCCGAGCAACAACGGCACCACCATTCCTCCGCCGTTCCCGACGACACCTCCGGGCCTTGGTCTTGGCCGCTGGTGGCAGACTTGCCAGGGTCCGAGCCTGGTAGCTGCGGCTGGACCGGTTGGAGCCGTGTTGATTCCCAACTGTCCGACTCCGGTCTCAGCCAACGCGCCGGGTACCCCGACCATCGTCAGAGGCCGGGCCGGCAACGCTCAGATCGCCGTAAGCTGGGCTCCCGCGCAATCGAATGTGCCGGTAACCAGCTATGACGTGCAGACGTTCATTGGACTTGCTCTGCAGTCAACCACGCACGTGGCTCCGATCGCTCCCGCGCTCTTTCCGCCCACCACCACCACGATCAGTGGCCTGGTGAACGGAACCGCGTACAACTTTAAAGCTCGCGCGAACAACGGCGCCGCTTCCAGCAACTACTCGGCTGCAAGCGCTCCAGTAACGCCGACGGCGATCGTGGCTCCTGGTATCCCGACGAACGCTGCTGCCGTTGCCGGTAACGCGTCCGCTCTGGTCACCTGGTCTGCTCCGCCGCTCAACAGCGGTGGCCCGGTAACCAGCTATACGGTCACTGTAATCAAGAACGCCGTAGTCACTGCTACCACAGTGAACGTGGTTGCGCCGAACACCTCTGCTGTGGTGAGCGGCCTGACCAACGGCGCCAACTACGCCTTCAGCGTGCACGCCAACAACGGCGCCACCGCTGGTCTGGAATCGACACCCTCGAACACCGTGATCCCCACTGCGGCAGCGAACGCTGTTACGGTGAGCGTCAACGGTCCGCCGCTTCCTGATTCGCAGTCTGTGCCGACGCAGATTACGTTCAACATCACCATCACCAACACCACGCCGGGCGCCATCAGCGCGGCCAATGTTGTGAGCACGCTGACTCAGCTTGTTCCGGACGGTGCGTTCATTGTTCTGGCGCAGCCCACGCAGGGTACTTGCACTGCGGGCGGCCCGGGCGTTCTTACCACCGCTTGCACACTGGGTACGCTCAACGCGCTGGCAACTGCCAACATCAACGTGATCGTGAAGATCAACGGCAACGCAGCCACGCTCAATTCCGCTTTCTCGGGAACTGACGCTGCTGCCAACCCGGTTGCCGCATTCGGCACGTTTACTCTGACCACTCCGCCTCCGGGAACGACCACTGATCTCCAGATCAGCGGCTCGGCTTCGCAAGGCGGTCCTAACGTGACACCCACGCTACCTGCGGGTGCACCGGATGCCTTCACGTTCCAGATCAAGGACGCTCAACCCAACACACCGGCCAACCTGACATCCCTCTCGGTTGTCCTGTCCGGCGGCTTGAAGTATGACGGCTTTACGTCGACTCCGGCGGGCGCAGTCTGCACCGGCCTGCCGGTCGGGGCTCTGGGTGGAACACTCACCTGCAGCCTGGGCACTCTGGGCGGAGTAGGGAATCCAGCGCAGATCAACGTGGTTGTGAACACTCACGTGATCGCCACCGGAAACAGCACCGCGAAGGGTACAGTTAGCTTCAACGGAACTGACACCAACACCGGTAACAACTCGGTAACGATCACCGTCAAAGGCAAGTAAATCCAACCATCGGCCGGGACGCTAAAGCGTCCCGGCCGTTTACTCTTCATCCGAAAAAAAATAGATAGCTCTAAATCCGGCCCCATAAGCAAGCGTTGTATCGTCTGGGCGCAAGTTGCAATTCCGGAACGCCCGCCGCCAAAGACGTGTCAACACTGAAATTGTTTGAGCAGAGCGGCGTGCCTGTTTCCTCAGAACCCCCGGGAAGTTTCGTGGTTTGCCCCGGTATTTCAAGCGAGGAACGCATGCAAAGTACTCCCCTGAAGATGACGCGAGTTTTTCTGAGCATCCTTTTGTTGCTCAGCATGGCGGGTTTGGCGCCTTCTGCTCAAGCCCAACGGAACATTGACGACTCAGACCGGGTCACAAAACATGGCAGCGTGCCTCCCCTGGCCCGGGCGGAATTTGACCGCGGCTCGGCCGACGCCAGCATGTCCATGGGCAAGATGCTGTTGTCACTTTCAGTCCGCGCGTCCGCGCAGGCTGAACTCAATCAGTTCCTGACTGACGTCCAGAATTCCACTTCTCCCAACTTCCACAAGTTTTTGACGCCCCAGCAATTCGGCCTGCGTTTTGGTCCCACGGACCAGGACTTGGCGGACGCCACCGGCTGGCTCAAGAGCCACGGTCTAAAGGTGGAGGAGATTTCCACTGGCCGCATGTCGATTGCCTTCAGCGGCAACGTGCAGCAGGTTGAGGGCGCTTTCCAAACCAACATTCGTCAGTTTGAAGTGAATGGCAAAATGCACCATGCCAACGCGACTGACCCCAGCATTCCGCGCGCGCTTTCCAGCTTCGTGAGCGGTGTTGTTTCCTTGCATGATTTCCCTAAGCAGCACAGCAGCAACGCGCGTGACCTGCCCAACTTCACCACCGCCTCCGGCCAGCACTTCATGGCGCCTGCGGACTTCGCGACCATTTACAACGTAGGTCCGCTCTACGGGACGGGAATCAACGGCACCGGCCAGTCGATCGCTATCGTGGGCCGCACCAACATCAATACGGCCGATATCGCCCAATTCCGCACCTTCTTTGGATTGCCCGCGAACCCGCCGGTGATCATCCTCAACGGCGCTGATCCTGGAATCGTAAGCGCCAATGAAGAAACCGAAGCTGATCTTGACGTCGAATGGTCTGGCGCAGTCGCCAAAAACGCCACCATCGATTTTGTCATTTCGGCGAGCACCCCGGCCACGGACGGCGTGGACCTCTCCGCGTCGTTCATCGTGAACAACAACACCGCCAGCATCATGAGCACCAGCTTTGGTTTGTGCGAAGCGTTGCTTGGGCCAGCGGGCAATACTTTCTGGGGCAACCTCTACACGCAAGCTGCCGCGCAGGGAATCACGGCATTTGTTTCCACAGGAGACAATGGCGCGGAAGGTTGCAACCCGCCGGCGCCTGGCCTGGGTCCGGCAGTTAACGGTTTAGCTTCCACTCCCAACAACGTCGCGGTTGGCGGCACGCAGTTTAATGAAGGCGCCGGAATTTTCTGGTCCGCGGCGACGAACCCGGTCGACAAATCCTCCGCGCTGAGCTACATCCCTGAAGTTGTGTGGAATGAAGCTGGCATCGGTGCCACCGGCGGCGGCGCCAGCATAGTTTATCCGAAGCCTGCGTTCCAGTCTGGCCCTGGCGTGCCTGCGGATGGTGTTCGCGACATTCCTGACGTCTCCTTGAGTTCGGCGGGCCATGATGGCTATCTGATCTTCCAGGAAGGCGTGCTTAAAGCAGTGGGTGGTACGTCTGCTGCTTCACCGTCATTCGCCGGACTCATGGCGTTGGTGAACCAGAAGAACGGTCCGCAAGGCAGCGCGCTTTCTGTCCTGTACAGCATGGGACAAAACCAGGCTGCGGGCGGAACCGCTGTTTACCACGACATCACTGCCGGAACCAACACTGGTCCGGGAGCGGCGGGATTCCCAGCAACTGCCGGATTTGACCAGTCCACTGGTTGGGGTTCGGTTGACGCCGCCAACTTCGTGAACTTCTGGAATTCCAACTCACCGGTCGCGGACTTTACCATCGCCGCGGCGCCGCCTTCACAAACGCTGGTGCAAGGTGGATCGACAACTTACACCGTAACCATTGCTGCAGTGAACGGCTTTACTGGTGTAGTTACCCTGAGCGCGACCGGCTTACCCGCCGGCGCTACTGCTACATTTGCTCCGGCTACCATCACCACCGCCGGTTCGTCCACGGTAACCATCAGCACAACGGCTGCGACTCCGGCTGGAGCATACGCCCTCACCCTCACGGGCGTGAGCGGCGCATCGACTCACTCGGCTGCGGTCACCCTTATCGTCAACGGCGCTGCGGACTTCTCGATTTCCGCGGCTCCTGCCAGCCAGAGTGTCACTCAGGGTTCGTCGATAAGCTACACGGCGACCGTGGGTGCCCTGAACGGGTTCACTGGTACTGTGGCGCTGGGCGTAAGCGGCTTGCCAACCGGCGCTACGGCTACGTTCACTCCGGCGAGCGTGATTAACTCAGGTCAGTCGACGTTGCAAATCTCCACCTTGGCGACGACTCCAACCGGTTCGTTCCCACTCACCATCACCGCAACCAGCGGAGCTGTGAGCCACACCACGTTGATCACTCTTGTAGTGAACGCCGCGGTTGCTCAGGACTTCACGATCAGCGCATTCCCGCCGAGCCAATCAGCTTCAGCTGGCTCTAACACTGGATATGGCATCACCATCGCCAGTGTTGGTGGATTCGCCGGAAATGTCTCCTTCACCTTTGCTGGATTGCCGGCAGGCGCCACGGGAAGCATCAGTCCTGCTTCCGTCGTTGGCTCGGGTACGGTGACGTTTACTGTGCTCACGGCGACCACCACTCCTCTAGGGACGTACACGCTGACTGTCACCGGAACCAGCGGAGCGTTGTCGCACTCGGCCACTGTCAGCCTGACGGTGACCACGGCAGTACCGCCGCCACCGCCGCCACCGCCGCCGCCGCCGACTGCTACCGTCACGGTTACCGGCAACGCTCAGGTGCCGGTACCCAACGTTAACCAGGCTGGCAACATCGTCTGGACCATTACCGACACCACGACCACGCCAGCGGCAAACGTTATATTCACCACGAACGTTCCCGTAAGCGCGGCAGCCAAAAGCCTGCAACTGAATAGCATTACCGTTACTGAAAACAACGGTGGCGCTTTCGTTTGCACGTTTACTCCCACGGGTGGAGCTCCGGTTCCATGCGCGGCAGCGCCGGTCAACACCGCGGGCGGCACGATTGTCGTGACCACTCCCAGCCTTGGCGGATCCACGAAGAATGGAAACAAACCGCAACAAACCATGATCGTTACTGTGAACGTGACCAACCCAGCAGGGACCGCCAAGGGGACCGTCTTCAACGCGACGGGAACCATGACCTTTGGCCCCGGCGGAGTTGATAACGTGTCCAACACGGCGTCAGTAAAGATCACGTCTAACTAAAGCATTCTCGGCCAGGGTGTGGAAACACGCCCTGGCTGCGAAAACCCTGGCTGCGGATTGCAGCCGGTTTCAGTTGAGTCCACGAGTGGTTCTTGTAACAAACTAAAAGGCCGCCCATCTAGTCTGGGCGGCCATTTTTGTTGCGCCAATAGGATTGGGAAAATATCGTCTGGGTTTTCTTATTTCTTCTTGCCGGCGGCCGGCTTGGCCGGAGTAGCCGTCTTCTTGTCTTTGTCCGCTGGAGTCGGCGCAGACGGGCCTAGCTCGCAGTAGTGAAGTGTGGATGCGGGCGTGCCATTGTTATCAATCATGGTGACGACGATCAGCCGGTCATATTCATTTTCATTGACGGCCGGGACGGTTCCTCCCTGCACTCTGGCGACAATGACGGGCAGGGTATCGCTATGTCCCACAACCAAGGCATTGCCAGAGGCGCCGTAAAACAAATTCCGGACCAGGCCGCTCATGTCGTTTCCCTTCAGGATGGTCGGAGTCACCTTCAAGAGCTTTGCCAGCGGAGCAGCCGTTTGTTGCGTCCTTTTTGCGTCCGTCACGTAGATCTGCTTAATGCCGGCGTCTTTCAGGGTCTTGGCCAGGCAGTCCGCGCGTTTCTCGCCGGCCGCGTTCAGCGGGGAGTCGGGAGCGGTAGTGGCTTTCTCGGCGTGTCGCACCACAAAAATCGTGCGGGGGCCTTGTTGCGCCAAGGCCCAATTGGAAAACAGAAAGACGGCAAACGCTGCACTGGCCAGTTTCTTTATCATCTAAGTATTGCCTCCAGGTTTTCTAAATGGACGTGAGTCCAGGTGTTTCTTGCGGGATTTCTGTCTCTTCGGGGGAGCGCCGCTGAAAATAGTCGATGGGAGATCTATCGTGCGCGGTCATCTCATCGCTGCTCAGGCGCAGGAGGGCCAGTTCTTGGGACTTGAGTTTTTAGAAGTCCGCAAACTGCTGATTCCATTACCAGAGGCATCTTTGGCGGTTCGGGGAACTATGCTAGTATAGCGCATCTCCACCAAACCTCATGTCCCCCGAAGAGGAACCCAAGGAGGGTTCTAACAAGATGGTTCGAGTTTTGTTGACTTGTTTCCTGATGGTGAGTGCCGCCTTCGCGCAGCCTACCGGAACCACCAAGCCAGCGGGTCAGGCAAGCCCGCCACCCAAGGCTTCACCCGCTCCAATGGCTACCCCGGTACCGGGCCCGCAACAGGTAGCGTCGGACGCAGCGGTGATAACCATCCGCGGGGTGTGCGCTTCCGGAGATCCCAAGTCCGCCGATTGCAAGACCATCATAACCAAACAAAAGTTTGAGGGGCTTTTAGGGGCAACCATGAGCGGCAACCAACCGCCCTTGGCCGGCGCTGTCCGGGCCTTTGCTTTGAACTATGCGCAGATGACGGCGCTGGGCACAGCGGCTGAGAAATCGGGTGTGGAAAAATCGTCGCAGTTTTTGGAATTGATGCAACTGATGCGTCTGCGCGCTCTCAGTGAAAGCTACCGCAAAGTGTTGCTGGAACAATACAAGAACCCGCCGCAGGAAGAAGTTGCCGCCTATTACAAAGAACACTTCAATCAATACTTCCAACTTGGGCTGGAACGCATCTTTATTCCGCGAACCAATCCGCGGGGACCCAGGGAAACCGCGCCGGCTTTTGAGCAGAGAGCGCAAAAACTCGCGGGGGAAATCCGCGAGCGCGCCAACAAGGGCGAAGACATGGGTAATCTTCAAATTGAAGCTTACAAAACACTCGGCTTGCCGCCGGCCATGAGCGCCGATCTTGGCACACGGCATCGCGGCACTCTGCCTTCCGGAATCGATGAAGAAGTTTTTGCTTTGAAGCCAGGGCAAGTTACCAAGGTGGAAATCGATCCCTCCGGATTTTCCATTTACAAAGTTCGCACCGACAGCACGATTCCGGTGGACCGGGTGAAGGACGAGATCTCTCTTCAAATCGCCAAGACCAAGGCCGAAGCCACCATCCAGTCTGCGATGGCTCCAGTGCAAACTGATTTGAATGAGCAGTACTTCGCGCCGTCACTAACGGCAACTCCACCGATTACTCCCCGGACCGGCACGAAGCTTCCGGCCATGCCCAATAAGCCGTTGGGAAATACAGCGCCACCAAAATAATCAACGGACATTTTGACGAAAAAAAAGAGCGCCACTAAATGTGACGCTCTTTTACTTTTAGCGATGGATCGAATCTACTGAAGACGAGTCGGGTGAATTTCAGCCGGTCGCAGCATCATTGATTTCAGCGCGCGCGGATCGCAGGGTCAGCCAGTCAGTTCGCGCTTTGGCCCACTCGCGCACCAGAAACCCGTTTCGTTCAAAAAACTCGTGAATCTCCGGCTGCTCCCAGCCGACCACCTCTTCCAGGATCGGTACCAGCATGGCCAGAGCGTTAGTGCTTAGGACCGTACGTTTCGCGGTTTGCGTTACGTCGCGGGTTTCCGATACGGCAATCGTCAAGCCCGCATCCCGGTTGACGTGCAGCATCGCATGGACGTCTGAACTGCCGTCGCCGGCATACACCACGCGGTCCGGGCCAATCTGCAAAGCTTCTTGGAGTTCAACCAGGCGCGCGACTTTGCCGTAACCGGCGGTCACTCGCAAGATAGTTTCAATTTCGCCGGTCTGGCTGTATTTGAACTCGGTTCCATAGATATGGTCCGCGGGGACCACGCCTTCCAGCGCTGATTGAACGATCTCCGCGGGCGCCGCCGAGAGAACGAAAAACTCAAAGTGATATCCGGGAATGCGGCGGTCAAGGATCTTGTAGAGCAAATCAATCCGTTCCTTGAGCGGAATACGCTTGCCTACTTCCACCAGGTGTTCCCGCCGTACATGACGGAACTGTGGATCGTGGAGCAGAAGATACGCCAGCTCCGCCCCTTGCTGTACCAGGTTAAGCTTGGCCATGCCCGTGGCCTTGCGTTCAAATTCGGCGGCGGGGATACCCAGAATCTCGCTCAATACAAACCCAGAATCGTTGAAGCTGAGCGTCTGGTCAAAATCACTGGCAAAAATGTATTGCTTGGTCACGTTTTTACTCATTGCCCATTAGATGATCCGGAGGGCCAACTCGACTGTTAATAGTGGTTGATGTGAAGAACTTTTCATGATGCGTTTTGACAGGCGCTGGTTTTGATAGGCGCTGCTGGAGTCACTATGGGCAAGCCCAGCGGTGCTGAACGAAGGGCGCAGGTTCCGTAATAGCGAAGTGGATGCAAGTTGACGCGTGCGAAGAAATTCATCGAAGCTGCAAGACTTGGGCTCTGTGTTCCGCCTTCGATGGTTGCTTGTTTGTGGCCGCGCGCGCGGGCCGGGTGCTTTCCAAAATTTACTGAGACTTTATCGTGCCGAAAAGCCAATGTCCAATTGATTAAATCAATGTGATGTATTGACCAAGCCGAATCTCAAAACGCGCATCGTCCTCAAGGGCCAAAACCATACGGTCTGGATAGCAAGGTTCATCAAGAGGTTCTTGAACAAGAAGTTCTTGAAGATGATGAGTATACTATTCGAGCCATGCCAGACTTTCCCATTACCCGAGTCCGTGCCGCGTTTCCCGCGCTGCAAGATGGTTATGTTTTCTTTGACAACGCGGCCGGCGCGCAATCGCCGGCACTCGTCCTGGACGCCGTAGCCGACCATCTTCTCCATCGCAACGTGCAAAGAGGTGGACGATACCGGCAGTCCCAGGAAGTGGACGAAGCCATTGCCCGCGCCCGCACCAGCGTGGCGCTACTCGTGAATGCCCGGCACGACAACGAGATTTCCTTTGGCATGAATGCAACTTCATTTATGCGGCTCATCAGCATTGCGATTGGGCAGTCACTCGGCGCTCGTCGCGAAATCATCGTGACTGATCTTGATCACGAAGCCAACATCGCCGTCTGGCTGGCTCTGGAACGTGAAGGAGCCAAGATCGTCTGGTGGCATTTCAGGGACGATGGCCGCCTTCATCCCGAAGACCTTGAAAAACTACTTTCTCCGCGGACTCGGATTGTGGCCTGTACGCTGGCCTCCAATGCAATTGGATCGATACTCGATATCGCCGAAGTTTCCAAGAGGGCACACGCTGCCGGCGCTGAAGTGTTTGTTGACGCTGTGCATTTTGGTCCGCATGGAACCATGGACGTGCAGGAATTCGATTGTGATTACCTGGTCTGTTCCGGCTACAAGATTTTCTCGCCGCACATGGGATTTCTTTGGGGACGCCTGGAGTCTCTGAACGCTCTGCCAACGTTCCGTGAAGAATTTGTGCCCGATACGGCTCCCGCCAAGTTGGAGATTGGGACCTATATCTACGAGAATGTCGCCGGCATGGATGCCGCTGTGCGCTATCTGGAAGAACTGGGCAGGAGCATCAATCCCGCGGCGGCATCGCGACGGGCCGCGTTAGTGACGTCCACCGAAGCCATTCGCGGCTATGAGGCACAGCTTTCGCGAGCCATGCTTCAAGCCCTGTCCCATGCCCAGGCAACCGTGTACGGCATTGTGGATGACCAGAATATCCCGCTGCGCACGCCAACGTTGTGCTTTAATCTTCCGGGCATTTCGCCGGCGAGAGTTACCGAACAACTGGCCGCGCAGAACCTGTCAGTGCGCGATGGACACATGTATAGCCCGCGGCTCATGAAACGTTTGGGCCTCGCACCGGAAAGTGGAGCGGTGCGCGCGTCTCTGGTGCACTACAACACGTTGGAAGAAGTGGAAAGATTCGGGAGCCTGCT
This sequence comes from Acidobacteriaceae bacterium, assembly GCA_025357215.1. Taxonomy (GTDB): domain Bacteria; phylum Acidobacteriota; class Terriglobia; order Terriglobales; family Acidobacteriaceae; genus Angelobacter. The sequence continues at coordinate 12,899 of JANXPR010000262.1, forward strand.
TGCTGACATTAAGAGAGCTTGATCCACCACGTTTCCTTGAGTACGCAGACTGATCCCAGAAAACAAGGCCAGCACACAAGGAATGCAGCATGTTGATCGACAAGCAAGTCGAGCAGATTCGTTCGCGCTTCAGCGTCTTCAAGCGCACGCTGCTCGATCTTCTCGTTTCCAGACCTGCGGGGGGCGGCTCTCATGACTGATCAGAATCCGTTGGCGGCTCCTCCGGAAATTGCTGGCACGCCTGCGGCGAATCTGGAAGCAGAAGGTCTTCACCGCGGCCTGGGCCAACGCCAACTTACCATGATGGCGATTGGCGGAGCCATCGGTGTCGGTTTGTTTCTCGGCAGTAGCGTGACCATCCGGCTTGCAGGACCTGCGGTAATTCTTTCCTATCTGTTGGGAGCGTGTATTGCTCTGATCATGTCTTATGCGCTCACCGAGATGGCCGTAGTCCATCCTGTTGCCGGTGCTTTCGGCGTTTACGCGGAGAAGTATCTCAACCCCTGGGCCGGATATTCCGTGCGAGCGACTTATGGTGTTGCGCAGATTATCGCCATCGGCGCGGAAGTCACGGCCGCGGGCATCTATATTGCCTACTGGTTCCCCAACGTTCCGCAATGGATTTGGCTGGTGCTGGTTTCCGCCGCTCTGGTTACTCTGAATTCCATGCAGGTCAACCGCTTGGGTGAATTTGAATACTGGTTTGCCATGATCAAGGTGGCCGCTATCCTCGCTTTTATCCTGGTAGGCCTGTCGTTGATTTTGGGGATTGGCTCCCGCCCCGCGATTGGTCTGGCCAATTTGACCCAGCACGGAGGGTTTTTCCCCAACGGTTGGAAAGGCGTGTGGCTTTCACTCACGCTAACGGTTACCAGCTACATGGGCGTGGAGATCATCGCCGTCACCGCCGGAGAAGCTCAAAATCCAAAAGTCACCATTCCGCGCGCCATGCGGAACATTGTTTACCGTCTGATTGGTTTTTACATCCTGGCGATCGCCATTATGGTCACCATGGTCCCCTGGAACCAGACCGCCGGATCGTCCACCTTGTCGGGAAGCCCGTTTGTCACCGCGTTTGCAACGGCGCGCATACCCTTTGCCGCGGCGATCATGAACTTTGTTGTGCTAACGGCGGCTCTCTCCAGCGTGAATACCAACTTGTATCTAGCTACTCGAATGATGTTCTCGCTGGGGCAGGGAGGTTATGCGCCAAAGTGGTTGGGAAAAGTGAGCAGCAACGGCGTGCCGCACCGCGCGCTGCTGGCTTCCACTGCCGGGATTGTTGCGGCGATCCTGTTGGCTCTCTTTGCTCCCAAAAATGCCTTTCTCATGCTTTATGGGACGGCCGTGGCTGGAATGCTCTTTGTGTGGTTGATAATTCTGAATACGCATCTCAGCTTTCGCCGGGCTATCTCCAGCGACCAGCTGTCGAGTCTGCCCATGCGCCTTCCTGCCCACCCGTGGCTTACCGTCACCGGCATTGTCCTGCTTCTCGCTATATCGGTCACAACCTTTTTTGTGGACGGACTGCAATGGTCAATTCCCGCGTTCGCGGTTTTCCTGGCTTTGATCTCTTTGTTTTATCTGGGTGGCGGAAGGCGTGGACATGCATAGGAGTCATTTCCACGGTTCCCCAAAGAGACTCTCTGATGTGATCCGATTTACATCCGAACCGTGCAGTATGTAAGGCATTTCCTCATAGTTAAACCCAAACTTAACGTACAGCTCGCCCAGCAACTGGTACGCGACAACTCCAACATCTATTCCCTCGAATGACGCGGTGAAACTACTGGAAATTACCGCATCAGGTGCGCTCCCTATTCGACCTCCCCAGTTCACAAGAAACGGTCTGTTATCGCGGCCTGATGCTAGTGTGCATGGCACGCCTTCTTCAGTCATGTTGTCCAAAGTAAGCAAGAACTTTAGTTGCTTTGGCTTCGGATGTGCGTGCTGGAACACATCAACGGCCAGGTTAATGAAATTGAGAGTAACCTCGGCCAGGACAAAATTTCTAATGGGCAGCCCCGGTTTGCGCGTCGCCGTTTGACTACGAGTAAACCAGCAAAGCAAATCATCATCGCCAGGTCCCACCGCCACGATGGCGCCGTCTCGCCAGAAGTCAATCAGCCTCACGTGTTTAGCTGCGACCCTCCGCACTCTCGCCTTAATAATCTCGGAGTGTTGTGGGTCCTTAAGGGTTATCGCAAATCCATCTTTTCGCAATAGCGGTGGGTTTTCCAAAAGACGAACGATTGGAACAGATTGGGAATGAAATAGCTCTGGGAAAGCGCTTTGAGATGTCGATGCGGCGGCTAAAACAATGTTGGCGCTTGCTGAGCGCTCGATTGCTTTTTCACCTTCAGAAATCCGCTCTTGAATGTCCAAATCGCTCAGACCGGTCGCAGCGGGCGGCCCCGAGGAATTGCCAAGAAACCCTTCAATTGTACTCAAGCGCTGCGATATTTCGGCAAACCGCATTCCATCGCTGAGGTAGCCTCTTAACGATTCGGCAGATGTTAGCGGTATTCCATCCTGAATTCGTTCATAGAGTCCAAATTGGTTACCTCTGACTTTGCCGTCCGGTTCAACATTGCGCGTGACGACATATGGCTTACCCTCGGCTGCGGATGCTGGTATTACGATTGCACATACACCTTTCCTCCGATCGGAAGATGACGGGTAACAACGAATATCGAGGGAGTGAACAGGCGGATATATCCAGTCTTGTAATGTTTTTCGATATTGATCAATGTCAACCAATGAAAGATCGAATGGGCGGCAGAGATCGATGCGCTCTACAGCAGTGACGGGGTCTTTGCTGGTTTGAAATCCAATCAGGATGACCCCGCCGTTGGAGTTTGCAAGCGCAGACACATCTTTTGCCAATTCGTGTCGGTGAATATCACTCACCGAAAGCTGGTAGGGCTTTCCCTTGACTTCCAACACAACATCTTCAACTGTATCAATCAAAGAATCGAAGTCACCGGTCTCCAAGATGCCAGTGATTTCCTCGATCCCGCGTCTTTGAGCCATCTTACGCTCCTGGCCAGAGCTTGCTCAGTCGCTCTTTTCTTGTTTTTTGGTTCGGGTATGGCAGGGCCGAACCGGATTAGCTAGACCCAGTTGGTTACTGCACATTAGTAGCACATTGGGTGGTGGTTGTTTTGAAAAATATTTTCCCCGCGGTTGCGTTTTAAAGAAGAAAATTGGGGTGGGTAGTGGGGGTCGAACCCACGACATCCAGAGCCACAGTCTGGCGTTCTGCCACTGAACTATACCCACCATGTGGTAGGTCTCTATTTTACACTGAATTCGCGAAAACACCGCATGTGCTTGAGCTGACAGAGGAAAAGCAGGTCGATTGCGCGGAGTGCATCCTCTAAAACGTCTGCATCCGTTAAAATGACCCACATCCTTATTATAGGGTTGAAATCCTGCCCCACGGGCCATGGCATTGAATAACGCATATCTCCAAGATTCTTTTATACCTAGAAGGTTTCTAAGCAACGGCCATGCGCAGACGCTTGTTGGCAACTTTTTGCCTCGTACCAGCTTGCTGCCAGCGGCGGAAGAGACGTATGTCCAGGTTGCGCCCCAGGTGCGGATACTGTGCCACTGCCATTGGCAGCCGGAGCCGCGGGAACGCGCGACCATCATTATCGTCCACGGACTCGAGGGCTCCAGCCAGTCGCAATACGTGGTCGGCACCGGTTCCAAGGCGTGGGCTGCCGGGATGAACGTGGTCCGCATGAACATGCGCAACTGTGGTGGTACTGATCACCTGGCTCCCACTCTCTACCATTCAGGATTGTCAGACGACGTTGCGGCCGTGCTGCGTGCCATGCGCGACGCCAAGGACCTGCGTTCCATTTACGTGGCGGGTTACTCCATGGGCGGAAATCTTGTGTTGAAGATGGCTGGCGAATGGGGAAGTGATGCTCCTGCCGAACTCAAGGCCGTGGCTGCGATCTCTCCGGCGGCCGATCTTGCTCTCTCCGCGGACGCCATGCATGAGCCCGCGAACCGCATCTATGAATGGAAATTCCTTCTCGGACTGGTTCGCCGCTACAAGCGCAAAGCAGAGTTGTTCCCGGATATTTACAAAAAGCTCTCCCGGACGCCTACTAGTATTCGCGACTTTGACGAGATGATTACCGCGCACTATTGCGGCTTTGCCGAAGCCCAGGATTACTACGATCGGGCCAGTGCGTCGCGCGTGGTGGAAAAAATCACAACCCGTGCCCTGGTGATTCACGCGAACGATGACCCGTTTATCCGCCTGCTGCCCAGCACTCGGGGAAAAATTGCGGCCAATCCGAACATCACGTTTATTGAAACCGAGCATGGCGGTCACTGCGCCTTCCTGGCTCATCCGAACGGCTATGACGGTCGTTGGGCTGAGCGCCAGATCGTCTCCTTCTTCTCATCACGCGGAGCGGAGTGACAATGCTGGTCGACTACTCTGTTGAGATCGGCCCGGAACAACCTGCTCTGGAGCTTCCTTGGATCTCTGATGACGGAGAGTTGCGCTACATTGATTTGAAATCCGACCTCTCCCTTCTCTCGCACCTGCCTGAAGCCAAAGGTCGTCCCGAACTTGCCGCCTTTCTTGGCCGAATTAATGCTGCTGGGTTTCCCCTGCAAACCGCAAAGTGCGATCTCTGGCAGACAAACGAGTTATCAGCGGAAGAAGAGATATTTAACGCCGAAAGCAAATGCGGATCTTACATTGATCTCCTCTTTGTCGACGGACCACAGCGGTTTTCTTTTGCGCAACATGAATCTCTGGTGAAAGAACTCTGCGCCTTGCTGAAACGCGCTCCGGAAATGCCGGCATCTGTGGAATTTGTGATTCGTCAGTGCCATTACCACGCGGACTTTCATGGGTCCAGAACCATTTCCATCGGACAAAAGCTGGAAGAAGAATCGAGTGCGAGAGAAGGGCCTCGTGAAAACGAAGAGCGCGAAGTAAAAGATGCGTCTAACGCGAGGGCTGAAGTCAACGGGAAGAGTGAGGCAAGTGTAGGAGAAGAGTCCAACGAAAAAGATGAGTCAAGTGCAAGGGAAGAATCCCACGCGAAAGATGAGTCAAGAACAAGGGACGCGTCCAAGGCGGGCTTTTACATTACAACCTACGTTTCTGGTTTCGACGACGGACACCAAGAGGCGCTATTGCGCTGGGGGATCGCTCTCAAGCTGGTCCAACATGCGTTAGTTCAGTGGGCGAACCGCTAGGCTTGTAATCTCCGGTCATGCCGAGGAGATGTGCATCGGGCAAGGCGGGCAGCGACGCCAAAGGAACTTCTCTTTGACCGCGATCAAATTGCGAGAAGGGCGAGCAGACGGCGGCGCTAGCGAACCTTCTCTAATAGCGCTCCGAATCGCGAGATCGACGAGGGGATGACGTCGATATGGAGATACTCATTGATAGCGAGGAGACTACGAGATCGACGAGCGGGCGTCAGCGATAGAGAACCTCACCAATAGCGATCCGATGGCGCGATCGACGAGCAGACGGCAGCGCTAGAGAGCTGCTTGATTATTGATCAGATTGCAAGATCGACTAGCGGCCGGCGACCTGGAAGGTTTTTATTGATGGCGTTCCGGAATTGCAAGATCGACGAGCGGACGTCAGCAATAGAGAATCTCACCGATAGCGATGTGATGGCGCGACCGACCGCGGCCGGCGACTCTAGAAAATCTTCCTTGATGGAGTTCCGGAATTACGAGTATCGACGAGCGGAGTCAGCAATAGAGAATCTCACCGATAGCGATCCGATTTCGAGATCGACACGCGGACGTCATTCGACGCAAACCTCAAGGGCAGTAAGTAGATTCGTGCACCATGAAATATCACGGGCAGGACGGGCGTCACCCTGCGGCGGAAAACGAACTGAGCCGCATCAAACTACTCGGACAGCGGGAATCACCCCAGCATCTACGGATGGTTGAGACGAAAGCTTTGCTTTCTGAGTCTGCAAGCCACCTCGTTTCTCCCGGCGTGAAGGGCTCCGACACCAAAGAACCGGAATGGCAGGGAGCAGAGGTCTGCAGAATGGCTCGTTCTACGCCCGCCTGCAAGTCCGCTGATACAATTAAAAAACCGCCGCTGACACTGGTAAAATATGTCCTGCGTGGGCGACTTCTCCGGCCGAAAATAAAATCGGTCGGGCGAGTCGCAATCCTAGCGTGTTCCCTCTTCGGTTGCGATGGAACGGCGTAAAAGTAATTCGTTGAGAGATGTGTAGTGCGATTTGACGAACAGCTAGACAATAAACTTGTCGTTCAGTTTCGAGAGCCGATTGCCTATGTCCACTCCCCACTTTCAACTGTGTGTTCGCTCGGCGGTGGTTCCCATGCAATGTCCCAAGTGCCACAATCAAGACGCCAGAAGCCTTCCGGCCTGGTATTCAGATGGAACATCAGATGTTGAGCACGTTCAAGACTAACGGTCCTTCAGAAGCTCCTCAGGAAGTAGGTTTAAGGATTGCCTTCAGGCTGGCCTGGCTGTCTTTTAGAATGTTGATGGACCGCTCCCAATCCACCCGGCCTGGAGACCGCAGTCGAATTGTGTGAATACCAATTGATGGCTTGAGTGTGGCGGGAGCATTGCCGACAAAGTTTTCATCGAGAAAGATGTCGGCTCCGTCGGGATCAGACGTGATATTTATTGTGCCTGTTCCTTCGGGCATGCTTACCGCGTCTTGTGGTAACTTCGCAGAAGTCGGATAGAAGCGGTGTAGTACCTCAAGCATATCGCTGGAACTCAAGGCGAAGGCAATCCCTTGAACACCTGGCTTAACGACCTTTATTGTGTTCATCCCAATGACTTCGCCGTGTGCGTCTAACAACGGCCCTCCGCTATTACCGGGATTTATCGAAGTATCCGTTTGAATCCAAGTGCCTGGACCCACTCCAGGATCACGTCCCACAGCACTCACGATTCCCTTACTCACCGTAAAGGGCAGTCCCAGACCTGGATTTCCGATTGCGATAGAGGTCTGTCCTTGACGCACAGTGGACAAATCGGCGAGGACGAGGTGAGGGAAACCGCTGCCCTGGGCCTTGACGAGTGCGAAGTCAAGATTTTGATCGACGTAGACAACTTTTGCTTCGAGCTTCTGACCCGAAGGGAGGATAGCAACAAGTGTTTCTCGACCTCTCGCAACATGTTCATTCGTAGCAATAACCCCTGTATCGCTGATAAGAAAACCTGTTCCCTGACCATCTGGTCGGAGAAGCAGGACAACAGCCGGCTTGGATTTTTCAACCAAGTCCTCAACTGACATTTCCGGTCGCATTTCGACCCTGGAATTTCCCACGACCGTAGCAACAAGCGACCCTGTAAAGGATTTGGAAACTGGTTCCAGAACTACATCAAAGTGATTCGTTTTGAAAAGCCAGTAATTCCCATGGTTAGTTCCATTCAACGCGACCCATTGCATAGGCCCCTCAGTCATCTCAATTTCCTTTGTAGCATATCCCTCCATGCTGATGCGTAGATTCATGGGATGTTCAAGACGTGCCCCAAACACAGAATGCGTCTTATGGAAATAAACCCCTGGCACTTTGGTTTCGCACGGAGTGATCCCAACCTTAACTCCGTCGATCTCCACAGTTGCCCCTGCGGGGTTACTTGTGATTCTGAGGGTGTCCGCCCTCGCGGTTGGAGAGAGGAAAAAGAGAAAGCAGACTGAGAGATAAGAAAAACAAACCAGATGGCGTTTCATAGACTTGCCCTTCTCGGGATCGGTGCGCGTCTTCAACCTCCATGAATTGCCAATGGACAGGGATCAAGGCTTGTGACGACCATACTGGTCGCTGGTCTTAGGATTCTTATAATGCCCACCCCTGTGATGACGATTCTGCTGTCCCTGGTAATGTCCCCCATGACTCTTGCTATGTTTCCCGCCGCTATAGCTGGGACGGCTCGTGCTTCGATGTTGCGCTTCGACGGAACCGAACGCCAGGAACGAGCAAATTACAAAGGCTGCGATTCGGAAGAATTTCATTGCTTTGCTCCTTGATTGTCAGAAGAAATCCTAGAAGCTACTTGCAAACGCCACATTTCCCGCCTTCCTTCGCACAGTGCTTGCAATACTTACAATTCTTGCAGGCGTGACAAGGATCGGCACCCGTGCAAGTCGCGGAGAACATATCGAGTGGAATCTGATTGATGAGAAGAATCGACAGCAAAATCTGTGAAAGGACAATGAAGAATCGTGATTTCAGCATGGCTGTATCCTCCGAGAGGAAATTGGGGACAGGATATACGCGTAGAATATGCCGATTCGCCACGTCCGTCAAGGTCCATGCTTTTCTGGATGCGGTAAGTTACCCTGACGGCATATGCTCAGCCAGAATTGTTGTGCTAGGTTGCCAGCTCTCGGACACTACGGCTTATCCAGATTGAGGAACGTGGGCTGTCCCTTTGTTGAAGCGGCGTATCGCGTACTGACGACACTTCCACAAACTGTTGCCGTTTCGCCTACGCGATCTTTTGCTTCGGCTGCGGAGGGCTTTTTCTGAGCCAGAGCAGGTTCGATAATCAGTGTGGCGAGCGGCAACGCCACGATAAGACAGAGAAGCATCCACAACAAGAGGGACGAGCGACCGGGTTGGACAAAAAGAGTTGAGTGGCTGGGTTTCACGCGAGGTCTCCTTGACAAGCTACAGATAGGAGTGTTTACTGCGCCCTACATATCCCACATAGGTATGTCATGTCAAGAGAGCTGAGGAGGCCACGATGGAGCACGACGAGAAGACCGGCAAGGTGACGACAACGATTCAGGAGCTGGCGTACTACAACATGTTCTTAACTGAAGCGATCTTCGAGCTACTGGCGGAGAAAGGAATCCTGGTTGGCGAAGAGGTCATGGAGCGCGTCAAGAACCTGAAAAGCGAGACTCCCCTTCAATTCCGCTGGGTTCAATGAGCGCGTCCCTGGGACCCGTAGTCCTTGACACTTTTCTTCTTTCGGTAGACTATTGGTGCAGTAAATCCTCACGACACATCATTGGTAGGGAGGCCCAGTTCATGACAATGGCTTGCTCATTAATTCTTTCGCTATCACTTCTTTTCCCCAGTGCGGCGCTTCCCATTGACGCAGACAACGCAAGACAAGAATGCCAAACAGTCTGCTCAAGAGCCTCAACCAGTGGCTCCGGTCGTCAAACAACCGCTCGCATTTGGTTTAGAGGATGCTACTCCGGTCAGGCTGCGGATAACTAGGAACATTTCGTCTGCCGATGCACAGGTTAATGAAACCGTTGATTTCGAAGTTCTTGAGGAAGTTAAGGTCCACGACGTCATTGTGATTCCCCGTGGAGGTACGGCTTGGGGAACGGTAACTGAGGCCCAACCTAAAAGGAGGATGGGACGAGCGGGTAAGCTCAACATGAATATTGACAATGTGCGTCTTACTTCTGGCGAGAAAGTGGCTTTGCGGGCAATCAAAGATGTGAAGGGCGGCGGCCATCAGGGTGCAATAACGGGGGCGATTGTGGCGACAAGCATTGTATTTTTTCCGGCAGCTCCTCTTTTTCTTCTCGTGCATGGAAAAGACATCACGATTCCAAAGGGCACCGAGATCACTGCTTACATCAATGGGGATATTCCGCTAGACCCGAAGAAGTTTATGGCGCAACCGGCTGTCAGTCTGGAAGCAGGTGCGGCGACGGTTCAGTCATCTAATGATGCAGCCTCGGCGCAGAATGGGAATGGCTTGGGTGCAGTGTTCTCCACCGTCGAAATAAAGTCCACGCCCGATGGAGCAGAGATCACGGTAGACGAGAAGTTCGTGGGAAACACACCATCGTCCTTGCGACTGGCAGCGGGGGACCACAAGATTAAGCTGGAAAAGTCGGGCTTCAAAATTTGGGAGAGAACCCTGGCTGTGGGTGCAGGAGCGACAGCCACAGTAGATGCCACACTCGAAAAGGATTAGGAAGCGCATTTCACCGAGAGGATAATATTCGCAGTGGATGAGCGGCAGATTTCGAAGGGTGAGTTGAACTGTGTTGGAGTCCGGCAACCATGCGCCGGGTCTTGAGGTATGTCCATGCGTCTTCAACGAGAGAATGCTTCGCCTACTTAGTTTTGTCGTTCGTTCTCACTTGGCTCGTGTGGGTTCCTGTGCTTTTGGCGTCCCGCAGACATGAGCAAGTCGGCCATTTGCTAGTCTTCGGCTCTTTTGGTCCTACCGTTGCTGCTATTCTGCTCTCCTATCGAGGCGCTCACGTCCCTGGTTCAAAGTTATCCTCTCGGTTCGTCTGTTTCAGTTTGGCGTTGCTCCTCTGCTGGGCCGTCCTAGTGGGACATGCGAGCTTATGGGACGAACTCCTGAGCACCACTTGCCTCGCACCTCCGCCCCGCCGAGAATTCTTGCAGACAATGGTGGGAGCAACTTCGGGAGCAGAACGGACTGAAATCGTGCCAAATACCGTACAACACCATATACGTAAGTCGCAGAAGAACAAGACAGGCCACACATCATCGAGTACTCTGTCACACCTTCTAAGCAGAGGGTCAAACTGAAATATTTAGTGCATATTCCCCTGCACCGTTATGAAAATAATCAATAAAGCCACGAAAAGCGATCCCGCGATGTTATTTTCCGTGCTGGTAAATGTGACCGGGGAGGGAAGAGATTGTGCACTGATAGACGTCAGTGACGGGTTCGATCCTAGGGTAGTAAAAACAGCGGACGCGACTCGCTTATTTGTCGGTAAAGTGTCGGGAAGCCAATCCGTTATGATCAAAAAACAGTGTGGTTGTTATTCCAAAACCAACAGATGGAATTGTCACGGCGAGAGCAACTGGCGGAACTATTATGACAAAATCAGTCAGACGGCATCGTAAAGTTCATCGGTTCATTTTCGCTGTATGGGTTTCCAGAATCGCACTCTGCAAGCTTTGCGCTGATTGAGAGCTCAACAAAATGGAACGAGCAGCATGACTGATGCTCAAGCGCAACTTCATCACAGGGATGCCGTGTGGCAGATCGAAAAGCGGCGCGTCCGGCGTGACCGCTGCTCAAGGACGTGGTGGAGCCGGACTCGCACTCTCCTTAATGTACAGGATGGAAACCGAGGGTCGCCTCATTGCCGACTATTCACGGTACCGAGCTTACCGTCGGGCCGTATCCCTGGCCTACCAGTGCAAAGCATTGAAACGGTTGGGAATATTATCTGCCACCGGACTGCGCGAAACGGCCCATCGCAAGCTAGCAGTGGTGGCCGGATGAGTAAACACCAGGCAGAGACCGGGAACAGCCAAATGCCAGATTTTTGTGACCCTTGAAGACGAAACCGGCAACTCAAACATCATCGTTATGCCGGACGTTTACAACAAGGACCCAGCTGTGGTGCTGCACGAGCGGTTTCTTAAAGTGTAAGGCACCGTGCAGAATCATGACGGGATCGTCTATCTGAAAGCTGCAGAAGATTATGCCGTTTTATGTGACGGAGGCAGAAACGCAGTCCCCCAATTTTCGCTGAAAAAGTACCAGCAATCAGTAATCAGGCAAATGAAACGGATTCCTTTTGACGGCAATCGTGCCCTTACGTCTGCGATAGATTTGGTGTTTCGTGTCCGCTCGGCCTTCTGATAAAGTGAGGCCTCAGGAATTGATAAACATATGTGGCTAAAACGACATTTCGGAGCAAGACGCGCTGCCCTTGACCAACTGGGCAAGCTGGAAACTGAAGTGATGGAACGGATTTGGGCGCGGGGTGAAACCAGCGTCCGCGACCTGCATGAGGAATTCACAACGCGTCTGGCTTACACCACGGTCATGACCACGTTGGACCGGCTCTATAAGAAAGGTCTACTGCAGCGTCGCAAAGTGGGCAAAGCATTTCTCTATCTCGCCGCGTTCACTGTCAAGGAGTACCAGGAGCGCGTGGCAGAACATCTGTTTGGCATGGTGCTAAACGAGGGAGTGAATCAGCAAACCGTTCTTTCCAGTTTTGTGGACGTTGTGAGCCAGAGGGACAAAGAAATGCTCGACCACCTGGAGCAACTGGTGAAAGCCAAGCGGCGGGCGTTGCGCCGCGAGGAGTAACCCATGTTTTATGCGCTAGCCGTTACGCTTTGTCTGGCCACGCTGTTCCTTGTATTCGCCACCGCATCCTTATTGTGTGTGCCTGCGGTCAAGTTAGTCCGCAGCAGGACGGCATCTCTTTCACCTGCCCTTGCCGCCAACCTGCTTTTTGCCGTCCGCCTTCTGCCCCTGGGGCTTGCCAGCCTTGTAACCATTGGGTTCGTATTGCCAGCATTTGTTGCATTTGAACCGGACTCTACAAGTGAAGGTTTAAGTTCGCGGCTGGCTGTTCTAGCCATCGCCGGTGGGCTAGTCATCCTCGCTATGGCAGCACGTGGCGTCCGGATTCTTTACGCCACCGGGGAAACGCGTCGGCAACTGGAGTCCCAAAGCGAACCTCTAGTCTTCGAAGACATCAGCACTGAAGGCATTAGTGTTCCTGTATATCAGGTCAAAAGCCGGAGTTCCTTGTTGGCGGTAACGGGTATCTTAAAGCCGCAGATTTATATTGCCCGTGAAATTGTGGAACGCCTTTCGCCGGAAGAGTTGTCCGCGGCGCTGGCCCATGAAATGGCCCACGTAAGTTCGTTCGACAATCTGAAGCTGTTGCTGCTGCGTATCACTCGTCCGCCGGCTTTCCTGAAGATGTTTGCCCTTGCGGACGCTGCCTGGACGGGCGCTTCAGAAGTTGCCGCCGATCAAGCTGCGCTCACAAGCGGTGCCACCGCGCTCGATCTTTCGTCGGCACTCGTGAAAGTTGGCAGAATTAAAGGACCGGCTATTCTGATGAACGCCGCCGCTGCATCGCATCTGCTTCCGCCCTCGTGCAGTACGTCGCTGGAAGTGCGCGTTCAACGGTTGCAGGAAGCCCTGGAAAACGAGCCGTCGTTCGTGGAGCCATCCCGCAAATCCAAACTGCCTGGAGTTTTACCGTTGGCTGGCCTGGTAATTCTTGCGTACGTCTTGTCAATCCAGGCGATCCTGCCGGCGGTTCATGAAGTCCTGGAAGTTCTGGTGCGCTAGAGAAACGAAACTTGAGCAGCGGCCCTCTCCTATGGCGGCTTACAAAGAAGTCTCCCTTGCGACCCTCGTCCGCGGTGCAGAACGGCATGCACCTGATTCGAGTTCTTACCCGACGCTTTCCCACATTACACGGCGAGTTTTTATCCTGCTCGCCGTATTGCTGGCAGCGTGCATTTGCACCGCTTCCGGATGGGCACAGTCGATTGTTTCTGATGCCGTAAAAGCCCAGATCGCCAAAGCCAAGTCTCTTCGCGATGCCGGATCGTCCGACGATGCCAAGAAGATCTTTGAGTCCGTTCTGCACGATCTGCGTTCTCAAGGACCGAATCTTGAACTCTCGT
>JANXPR010000325.1 GCA_025357215.1 Acidobacteriaceae bacterium
TGCCGAAATCATTGAGTTTGGGAAAATCCGAGTGGCAGGTTGTACAAGACGTCTGATACTGCCGGGCAAAGGCCGGAATGGCGTGGCTGGTGGCCGGGATTGCCAAAAACAATAAACCGCAAATCCCGCTCAGCATTTTGATTGATTTTCTTAACATGAAAGCTCCTTCCTAATAAACCGCGCTTTAATCTTCCAGGGGTCGATACATCCAGGTCCCGTTCTTAATCACACCTTGTTTGTGAGGCTTTGCTTTGTGCGAGTGTGATATTAAGGACTCACGCATGGACGGGGCTGTGACCTATGTCACACACGTTCTGATACTTGCAAGGAATGGGCAGAGGGAGTGTGATCACCGCCGGAGGGGCAGCTAAAGCTGAATTTTCGACGGTTTTTGTGCAGCTAACAATGGGGGAAAAGAAATGGGCTAAGGCGGAACTAGGGCCAGAAACTTGATTGGTCGCCAGACGTAGAGTTCTCTAGGTTTACGGCAAACGTTCCAAAACCACGAGCGTACGATCATCCTGGGCCTCGGCGTGGCCGCTGAAAGTGTTTACCGCGCCAAGAATCGCAGCTACTGGATCGGCTCCACTCATGAGTTCTTCTACTTTGCTTAGTCCGAACTCAGCGCCTCCGGAGTTTTCGGTTTCACTGATGCCATCCGTGATTATGCCCAGCCGTGCTCCAGGAGGTAGCTGCGTGGTAATGGAATGAAATTCCGCCGAGGAAATCAGCCCCACGGGTAAATCTCCGTCTTTGACTTGCGAGACTGCACCGTCCACCACAAGGATGCCCGGAACGTGGCCGCAATTGACAATCTCAAGATGTCCGTCCGGCTTGAGTTGGGCGGCCATCAAGGTTGCGTATTTCTGTCCGGCCACGCGGGAACAAAGAAAACGGTTCATGGCCTGTATGGCGTCAACCAGCCGGGCGCCGCCGGAAATCTGCGCGTAAAACATACCGTGGATCACAGAAGCCAACAAGGCCGCTGAGATTCCCTTGCCGGAAACATCGCCCACAATCACCGTGAGGGCATCCGCGGAGATGTGAGTATCAAAGAAATCGCCGCCCACTTCCTTGCAGGAAATGGTCTTTCCCGAGACCGTGGCATAGTCACAGCGGACCTCAGCCTCTGAACTCAGACTGCGCTGGATAGCGGCAGCAATTTCCATTTCCTGCCGGTACTGCCGGGCCACCTGCTCCGATTCCATCAAGCGGGCGCTTTCCAGCACGGCGGCGCATTCAGCGGCCAGAGCGCGCAAAACCTCCGGGCTCACGCCGGAAAGATTGCGCGTGGCCAAGTGACTATCCATGTACAACACGCCCTGCACCGCATGGCCAGCCTGCGCACCTTCGGACACACGCTCAGAACGTAGAGGAATAGCGACAATGGTACGCAGCTCGTTCAGAACGATGCTTTGGCGCGCGGCCAGAGCGGACTGTTTAGATGTGTCTCCGGCAATGAATTCCGCGGCCGAAGCCAGAGCTTCCTGAATTACCGATCTGGATACATTGGCATCCTGATTCAGCGGAAGGCCTTTGCTGTCTACCCCGCACGCCAGTGCGATTCCCTGCTTTTCGCGAAGATAAACAAATCCGCGTTCCGCCTTGGTAAGCCGAAGCGCGTAGTCCAGCATGTTGCGAAGTACGTCCGGGACCACTAACCCGGTACCCAGGCTGCGCGCGGCTTCAAGGAAAAGACGCAGCTTTTCCAGTTCGGAGACGTCTGAATCCGAAGCAATACGCGTGAGCAGCATGCTGGCACTGCTATCCACCATGGGTCCTTCATGAAAAATTACACGCAGGCCGGGAACGCCGAAACTGATCTCATCCTGGCTGCGGAGCCGGCTGCGCTCGCACCGCAGGCCGTTTACGAAAGTGCCGTGACGGCTGCCTGTGTCCTGAATGTGATACGCGCCGTCTTCATAAAACAGACGGGCATGCAGGCGGGAAACGCGCACGTCAGCAATGGTGGCGTCTGCGTCTTCAGAGCGTCCGATGGTGAAGGGAGTGCGGGAAATCTCGACGCTACGCCGCTGACCGGCCATGTCGATCACCAAAGACGCTTGTTTTGACGGAATCGTGGCAATTGCTGACATATTCCGTATTATCTACTGAAAATCGCGTTACGAAACAAGTTCTCTGGCGGTTTCCGCCGGCGAATGCTGTCCTTCCCTGACGCCCTTCTTCATTTAGCGCTCTTCTTCACTTAGCGTTGCTCCATCGTTTAGCGCTCTTCCATGACCTGGGCGATCACCGCCCCCGCCACCTTGTTTAACTTGCAGCTAGGAGGCGGCTTCCTCAGTATGGTGGTAGGAGTGGCCACACCGGCCCAGATGAACACCGTCAAAACCAGCAGACGTTGAAGTAAGTCTCGAATTTCACGGGATCGTGGATCTCCTGCGGCACATGGTCCAGAGGCTGATCCAGGACGGCAATCCCTCGGCCTGGATTCTTGTACGCCACCTGGTTGCCATCGACTGTCAGGACTACATAGAGGTCAGAGCCGTGGAAAATCCCATGAATAAAACGGCGGGCAGGACGATACCCCAACGCAGCAAGCGCCACGACGGCAATGAGCATAGCGCCGATTGCAGCTGTTTGCAGTAAATGAGGGTCGTTCATCGCTCGCCATCTCCTGGCAAACCCGGCTATCGGTTAAACGGAAACTCGTTGATCCAGTGAAAACCGCGCTCGTTGAGCGGAAATGTCTTCACGTCCAGCAGGCGCAGCTTGGCCTGGATTTTCTTGCCGTCCATCTCGCCGTTCAGCGTGATGATCGTCGGGGACGGGCGATCCAAGGTGAATGACGCTTTCCAGGTTTTGTCCCCGCGCCGCGTTAGTTCCAGAGTCTTCTTCGCCTCATCCAGTTTCCCGCTGAAGCGTTGCACGGGCCCTTCTGCCGGAAACAAACCGATGCTGGTGTAGCGGTCAAATATCATCCGCCGCCAGCGCGTGGCATCAGTAAACAGCGGCGGGCGCGCCTGCCCATCGACGGACATCTCGTCGACGGAGTAAACGCCATACAGGGCGGGCTTAGGCGAGCCATCACCAGACTCTTTAAATCTCTGCTGGTTGGAATAGAGACTTGTTCCTCCAAAATAGCAGAGCAGCAGGATTTGCAACGCCAGCAAGCCTACGTTAAGCCATCGCCGCTGGAATAAGGGAGGATGAATTACCGGCGCAGCAGGCCTGTTGAGCAGGAAGACATCCAGCATGCGCCGCCACTCGCGGGACATGAGAAAGACGCCCATCAAAAGCAAATTGAACGAATACAGTTTTACCGGCACGTCATACGACATGTTCAGGATGAAAACCTGGGTCATGGCGCCCATGGAAACCAGCGCTCCTAACGCGCTGAGCCGCGGGACAAACAGCAGAGCTCCGCCGGCAAATTCCACCAGTCCGGTGAACAGGTTGTACATCTTGGAATAACCCATGAAAGTCCACAGCAGGCCCATGGGAGAACTGTCTCCGTAGGGCTCCAGGAGCCGCCACAGGAAAAGATCAGGAAATTGCGTCTTGATTACCTTGGCCGCGCCGTAAGTCATCAGAGTAGCCCCCAGCACCACGCGCACATAGAGCCAGAGCCACTCGTGCAGATATTGATAATTACGACGCTTGCGGTCCGCGACAGACCAGATCACCACAACTACCACCGCCAGCCAGAGCTGCGTGAAATTCTGCACCCAGGAAAAAAGCGAGTCGCCACTGCCCGAGACCGTGTACGAGACGGGCTGCTGCAGATGCAGTATGTGCGTTCCGCTCCAGACAGTGAGCTTGGTAAACAACGTTTCATACCAGCCAAATATTTTGTCGGCCTTGGGCAGGAAGCTCAACGGGAAAGGGAAGCTATAAAGCACCTGATACGCAAACACCAAGCGGAACGCGATGAGCACGGCAAGGTTCCACTTGGGGACGGGTGGGACGGCGGGAACAGGGCTGGACTCTATTTGCGCCGTTCCTTCCATAGCTGTTTGCATCGAAGCCTCCGTAAGCAGTGGTCATACTCTTGGACGTGTGCACGCCGGAAGATAAAACCCAACTTTCTGGGCACGACGTTAAAACGCATTTGATTGTACCGAAGCTCAGCACGCGGCACGACCCTTGAATCGGCGCGAGTTCTTACTCACCCAAGCAGAATTCTTAGCGCTCCACAGTCTCTCTGGCGGCCCGCGCATTCACCTTGCATTTTTCGCACAAATCCGCTGAAATCATATGGATTGGGGCCGCACCTCTCATGGACACGGGACAACTCGTTCTGGTCACCTTAACCAATCCGAGGGAAAAATTCTGGGGCGTGCTGATGGCGCTAACCCCAGCGGGAGCGAGCGTGCGCGGAGTGGACCTGCAATCCTTGGACGACTTTATGCGCCTCGTTAAATCCGGCGAGGCAGCCAGCGCCGGCTTGGTCTTTTTCCCCATGCATCGCGTGCAACGGATAGAGATCGACGCCCGGACGGGAGAATTACCGTCTCTGGCGGAACAGTTTGCCGCCGCCACGGGGTGGGACATCCACAAATTCCTGAAGGAGCCCACGCAGTGATCCGCCAACTTGGCTCCGTTCCTAACCTGCTTACGCTGCTACGGCTAATCTTTGTGCCGTTTGCCGTGATTGCCGTTGTGCAGCACCATTATGTCTGGGCCCTGGGGATCTTCGTCATCGCCGGCGTCAGTGACGGTTTGGATGGGCTTCTGGCCCGCGTCCTTAAACAGAAAACCGTGCTGGGCCAGTATCTGGACCCCATCGCCGACAAACTGCTGCTCAGCACTATGTTCCTGGTGCTCTCGTTGTTGCACAAGATTCCCTGGGTGGTCACAGTGCTGGTTTTCAGCCGCGACATCCTGATTGTGATTGTCTGCGCCCTGCTCTACGCCACCAGCGCCATGAAGACCTTCCAGCCAAGCTGGTTCGGCAAGGCCAACACCGTGGCCCAAATCGTAACCGTGCCGGTGGTGCTGCTGCATGAGATTTTTCCCTCCGAGCATTGGATTGGACTGCTGCGCCAGTTTGGATTCAACGCCACCATGGCCCTAACTGTTATTTCCGGTGTGCACTACCTGTGGCGAGTGGCTTTCACCTTGCACAACGCCGCAAACAGAACGCCGGAAGACGGTCCCGAAGCCACGCCCTAACCCCTGTTTCCATGGGAAACATTCGGAGTTGCCCTGCGAAGGGTCATTACACCAATGGCTAAGAGCTAAGGGCCCAAGGCTGGTTTTCGGCGTGCTATGATCGCCCCAATTCTTCTCTCGTCGTAGGAGCACGAACAGCAACTATTCATAGGCTTTAGGTTTATCTTCAGTGATTTGCTTTCGTTAATTTGCTTTCGGAAATATCCACGCGATGCAAACCATGCAGCAACTAGGACGCTATGAAATTCTCGCCGAGCTTGGCCGTGGCGCCATGGGCGCGGTCTTCCGCGCGCGCGATCCCCGCATTGACCGCATTGTGGCCATCAAGACCATTGCCGTAGCCGGCGTGGATGCGGCGGGTCTGGAAGACTACCGGCAAAGATTTTTCCGTGAAGCCCAGGCTGCCGGAAGGCTGGCGCATCCGGGCATTGTGACGATTTTCGACGTGGATTTTGACGCGGGCATTGGAACGGATGGGGCTGCTACGCAAACGCCGTTCATCGTAATGGAATTCGTGGACGGCAAGCCGCTCGACGAATTGGTGGCCGCCGCGCCGGGACAAGTGCTGCCACAGGACATGGCGCTGAGCCTCATCCAGCAAATTGCGGACGCGCTGAACTACGCGCACAGCAACGGCATCATCCATCGCGACATCAAACCGGCCAACATTATTGTTACCCACGACGGCCGCGCCAAGATCGCTGACTTCGGCATTGCCAAACTTGAGCAAACGGAAGCCACGCTGCCTGGACACCTGTTGGGAACTCCGGCGTACATGTCGCCCGAGCAGTTGAACGGCAAGACGATTGA
Organism: Acidobacteriaceae bacterium; assembly: GCA_025357215.1. GTDB lineage: Bacteria > Acidobacteriota > Terriglobia > Terriglobales > Acidobacteriaceae > Angelobacter. The sequence continues at coordinate 5,944 of JANXPR010000325.1, forward strand.
TGGCCGCTCTGATCTTTTTTCTCTCGCCGTAATTGCGTATTGGCTGGTGACCGGCAAAAAGCCTTTTGACGGCAAGACGATCACGGAAATCTGCGTCCAGGTGGTCACGAAGGAACCTGACCCGGCGACGGTAGTCGTCCCGGGCCTCGGTGCAAATTTCGACTATGTTCTGGCGAAAGCGTTGGCCAAGGATCCGGCGCAACGCTATCAACGCGGAAAAGACTTTGCCGCAGATGTACAAGATCTGGCCGCGAGCAAACCGCCGCGCTCCTTTACGACGCATGGGACAGACGCCACGCAGGTGCTCAGCTCGGCCACGGTAAACGGTTCCACTGACAAGACGGCGTTGCTGCCGTCCGCGCAGCAAACTCGAATAGCAAATTCACAGATCGCCCCGGGGCCAGCTTCGGCTGCCGCTACGCTCAACCCGGCACGCCGCAGGACCGGCATCTTCTACGCGTTGACCGGAGCCGTCCTGATGCTGCTGGTCGTCGGAGTCATTGTCGCCGCATACAATCGCACGCTGCCGGCGGAGCTACAGATCGTCGGCCGCTATCCGTTCAGCACGGCGGAAGTTTACATATGGGTGGACGGTGAGCTGCGCTATCACGACCAGTTGCACGGCGTGAACCATCCGCACCACAAGTTCAAAGAAAAAGAACCCGAGACCGGCGAGACCATCGCACTCAATCTGCCGACACACGCCGGGAGCCACGTGGTCCGCGTACGCGTGGATGCACCCGGAGACGAATTCGATCGCGACACCACCATCCCCGGCCGCTTTCGCGCCTACAGCCTGAAAACTCTGTTTCTGGATTTTAAAGAAAAGAATCTGAGTTTGAGTTGGGAATGAAAAGGCGGCTGTTGGCGATTGGCTCTTGGTAGCTCGTATTTCGAAACTTAGTAATTGGTATTTCGTCCAAGCCTGTCGATCAAGAAAATTGCAAAAACCGCTTTCTTTGCCCCGACCACCCGCCCCCTTGCAGAACCAGCCAAATACCAATTACCAAGAGCCAAAAGCCACTTTCCCCTTTGCTACAATCGACTTTCCAACTTCTATGCCGCTCCATCTTTACAACACGCTCAGCAATAAAGTTGAGGATTTTGCGCCGCTGACTGACAACACGGTCCGCATGTACGCGTGCGGTCCCACGGTGTATGACTACGGCCACATTGGGAATTTCCGCACGTTTGTAGCGGTGGACATCCTGCGGCGGTTCCTGCTCCAGAGCGGATACAAGCTGCAACACGTGATGAATATTACCGACGTGGACGACAAGATTATCCGCAACGCGGCACGCGAGCAAAAGACCGTGCAGGAATACACGCGGCCTTACGAAGATGCGTTTCTGGAAGATATGGGCACGCTGAACCTGGAGCGTCCGGAAAAAATGGTGAGGGCCACCGAGCATATTGCCGAGATGGCGGAGTTCATCAAGAAGCTTGAAGCCAAGGGCTTTGCCTACAAAACGGAAGACGGGTCGTACTACTTCAGCATCGCCAAGTTTCCTGAGTACGGCAAGTTATCCAAGAAAGATTTCGGCGGCATGGAAATAGGCGCTCGCGTTGACGTGGACGAATACGAGAAGGACAACGCCCGCGACTTTGCTCTATGGAAAGCCCCTAAGCCGGGCGAGGCTTCCTGGGATTCGGTGATCGGCCCGGGGCGTCCGGGGTGGCACATTGAGTGCTCTGTGATGGCCATGAAGTATCTGGGCGACAGCTTTGATCTGCACGGCGGCGGCGAAGACTTGACGTTCCCGCATCATGAAAACGAAATTGCGCAGTCAGAGGCGCTGACGGGCAAGATCTTTTCGCGCTTCTGGATGCACGTCCGCTTTTTGCTGGTGGAAGGCAAGAAGATGTCCAAGAGCGAAGGCAACTTCTACACTCTGCGCGACCTTTTGCTCAAAGGCTACAAGCCTTCCGCGATTCGATTTCTGCTTACGTCAGTTCCCTATACGAAGCAACTGAACTTCACGTTCGCTGGACTGGAGCAGGGCGCAAAGTCGGTCGATCGCTTGCGAACGTTCAAATCGCGTGTTGAAACGGCGCAACTGCTGCCAGGCGCGAACGCAAGAATCCAGGAACTTGCAGCCGAGACGCGGCGCGAAATGACGGCCGGCATGCAAGACGATCTGAACACCGCCCGCGCCCAAGCGGCGATCTTTGATATGGTCCGCGAAGGCAACATCGCTTTGGACGAAAGCACATTGAAGCAGAACGACAAAGCGCCTCTGCTGGCCGCTCTTCAGCAATTCGACGAAATCTTTGCCGTGATCAAGGACGATGACGCGGAGAAAATTGCGCGCGCTACCGAGTGGGCGAAGGCCCACGGGAAACTCGAGGGCTCGGCGTTAACAGCGGACATCATGTCCGATGCCGACGTGGAAAAGTTGATTGCCGAGCGCAACGCTGCCAAAAAGTCACGCGACTTCGCGCGTTCAGACGCCATCCGAAAAGAACTCACCGAAGCAGGAATTGTGGTGGAAGACACTAAGGATGGGATTAGGTGGAAAAGGAAGTAGAAACAAATTGGTAATCGGGTAATTTGGCAATTGAGTAATTGAAAACGGACACCAGTAGATTGAAATGCTCAACCGGCAAAAAATCTTTTGCTAGTTTTCAATTACCCAATTGCCAAATTACTCAATTACCAAATTCTTTTCAGTCCCCCGCCACATTCATCGCCGCCACTTCCTGATCAGAAACCGCAGGGCCGCGGCCATCACCCGGTTTCTTGAGTTTCGAGGTATTCACCAACGACACGGACGCGATGATGATCACTGTCCCGACGAGCATGAAAGCATCAACTTTTTCCTGCAACAGCAGCCAGCCCAGAAACACGGCGATGATGGGATTCACGTAGGCATACGTCGCTACTTTCGGCGTGGGGACGTTTACCAGCAACCATACATATGCGGTGTAACCAATCCACGAGCCGCAGACGATCAAGTAGGCGATGGACTGCATGGCGGGGGCGGTCCATTTGGCGTGGAAGGCTTG
>JANXPR010000351.1 GCA_025357215.1 Acidobacteriaceae bacterium
GGAAGGAACTCAGCCATTTACGGCTGGGTTGGTCGAAGGGAGTAAGCGGCAAACTTTCACAGACAAAGTTGCAGGCCTCGGGCCAAGCCGGCATTGAACGTCTATTTTGGCGCAGACAAAGGTTTACTGCTTCTCAACTCGACACTACTTTCAATAGGCTGAGGCTTGGGGATTAAGCGACGATTAAGGAGAGGTTAGATTTCTTAATATAATCCAATCTTCATCTAAAGAAGACGAGCGGTTTATTAAGTGTCTTATGAGTTTCAGCCGGGAAAACAGCCGGTGCTGCGAGTGGAAAATGGCTCTCGTTTTTTGGAACAGTGAGGCACGAAAACAGAAAAGGCATGGTGCCCCTGGCAGGAGTCGAACCTGCGACCTGCGGTTTAGGAATTTGGCTGCCTCTTTTTGTGCCCCGCGTTATCAATGGGATACGTTAGGGCAGACCGGGGTCATTTGTGGTAATTAGGGCCAATTTCCTGCCTAGATGTGTACAGCGTGTGTACAGGTTATTCGTGAGCGCGCCGGGCGCGGTTAATGGCGGGGCCGGGCAGATTCGAACTGCCGACCCCCTGCTTAGGAGGCAGGTGCTCTATCCATCTGAGCTACGGCCCCGCATGCACACACATTATATATGTCTGGGCCAAGACCCGGCTTATTTGATCTGCCCTGTATCCGCTCCCTTCCGCTTTTTGGATTTACGCCTTGGGCCGTCAATACGTTTTTTCGGTTCCTCTGGCCCTCGGAGATACTTTTCCCACTTTTCCCGGACTCTGCCGTGGCGGCCCCAGTCGTCAAGCTCAAGCTGGTGCAGGTCTTCGAGGAACTCTTGGTTGATTTCGGCCTGTAGCTCTTGCGTAAAACTGCTAAAAAGTTTGCTGGCTTTAGATTGGAACAATCCGGTTTGCTGTAGCGCCCGAAGATGCTGGACGATTGCTGAAAACTCCCGGTTAAGTGCTGACAGCCTTTCGTACACCTCTGCCTTTTGGATAACATCAAGCACAGCCATTGTCGCCTCTCATCAGGTGATTTTGGTCAAGGACGCGTTTCGTGCGCTAAACACGGGCGCGTCCCGTTGCAACCTTATAGCAGAGGTGGAGGTGAGGAAGGCAACTTAGGACAGTGGCGGGCTATTGCGTGCCCTCTCCCAAATTGCGGCGAGCTGTTCTTTGGACTTCAAAATGATCTTACCGCCCGGCGCTGGTGGCGCTGGCGGCGCAGTTTGCAGTTTCAAATAACGCATGTGGCGCAAAGAGCCAAAATGGGCGGTAATGCGATGCTTAAATTCCTCGTCGGTTGCATCTGCAAAACCCTGGTGGCATACGGCACACGACCCACGCGGCGTTGCGCCTAGCGATCTTCTTTTATTTCGCATGTCCAGTCGCCTCCTCTTTCAATAGGGCTATTCTAGCTCACGCCCGGCGCAGCCATTGTGGAAAACGTGTACCTCACATCCCTTGGAACCGCGCCCGGTTACTCGCTATACTTGGCCACAGATGCTCCCCCTTACAAAATTTGCCCTCGACTACACGCACAAAACTGTCGGCAATTCGATGATCGTTCACGCTGATTGCTTTGAGTGGATGCGGCGGCTTCCTGCAAACTCAATTCATGGGATCGTGACCGACCCACCGTACGGCGTCAAGGAGTACGAGACTGACCAGCTTGCAAAGCGGGCAAACGGCAACGGGGGTATATGGCGCATCCCGCCTTCCTTCGATGGCTCTGTGCGCCAGCCGCTCCCACGGTTCACGGCCCTTAATGACAAGGAGCGTAAACAGGTATCCAAGTTTTTCACGGAGTGGTCTAAGGCGGCAGTGCATGCGCTCCGACCGGGCGGGCACGTGTTTATCGCCTGCAATTCGTTTCTGTGCCAGTTGCAGGGTTCCCGATTTGGTGCGCCCAAGCAGAAAGTTCGGGTCATGATTCATTAAGCACTTAACGTCCGCGCCTTCCTTCAGGCTGCGCGTAAACGCGCCCGGCATGATCCGCTCCCGAAACCCGCCCACGTCCTGCGACAACGTATCGTAAGAAATGGCAGTGCCTTCCAGGGCAAAGTCATCGTCGGCAGCGGCGCGCAGTTCAAATGATCTGATTGATCTAACTTCGGGTGTCATCTAAGTTCTCCTTGTTCCTTTATTCGCCCGCATTGTGTGGTGCCCACTGCTGCCGGTACTGTTCCAAAATATTCTGCGGTGGCTCCGGGCCTTCAAAAACGTAGTCCTGTTTCTCGCCACTCCAGCGGCGAACTTTGAAACCGTCCGCTGCTTTGTCCGGAAGCCCGGAATAAGTGGTCGTCTGCCCGCCCACTTTGTGGAAGATGTACACGAAACCGCTCGTACCGGTTCCAATGCCCCATTGCGGCGCGGCTGGTGGCGCGGACGCTGGCTTTGGGTTCACGCGCTCAATTGCAGCGGGGAACATTTCCAAGAGTATTGCGGCGGTGGTGTTATCGACCTGAAAGAACTGCCTGCCGGTGCTTAGGATCTTTATGTCCATGATGTCCTCTCACGCGCTTTGCGCGCATCCTTCACGCGGGCTGTAGTCGTGTCCGCGTCCAAAACGTCGGACGCCTGTTAGGGGTTCCTCGGCGTCATTAGGTCGAGCAGGTCAATGTTGTGAAAGTGCGAGCAAACGAACCCACTGTGTGCCCAAACCTTGAGGCCCGCGTCCTGCGCTTTTTTGCAAAAATAAAAATCCTCGTATGGGCCGTCGAAAAACGGCTGAGGTAATTTCTCCAACACGGCTCGATGTATAGCCAGGAAGCCCGCTCCAATCAATTTGGGTTCGAACCAGCCAGCCGGAAGTTGGCGGTACCACGTGTCCGTGCCGTCGGCGGCATTCCACGCCCCGAGGTCTTTAAAAATCGGCGTGGGCGCGGCGACGATAAACTTGCCCTCCGCTTCGGCTGCTTTGATGAGTTCAAGAATTCGGAAGCGCGGATACTGGTCATTGTCGATCTGTACCAGCCATTGACACGGGCTTTGGAGAAACTTCGCTACTGCGGCATTCCGTGCGTGTGCGACTGGCTTAATGTTGAAGATCAGGTCTACACCGACCGGACGTTGGTAGCTGTCCTGTGTCGCGGCCATCAGACTTCCAACCAAGCCAGGATGAATCCAGCCTTCGCGCTCAGCGCCGCAAAGAACCGTTACCATTACGCCCGTGTTCATGTTTCTCCTCAGTAACAATTGCGGGACGCCCACAATGCGGTACGTCCCTTCCCCACCGCCTTCTGGCAGCGGGTGTAAAATTCAATTCGGCTTGCGTGCAAAAACTTCGGCGTATGTTTCTTGTAGTAAGTGCTCCGCAACACCCACCGCGTCCTTCGCGGCAACGTGGCCATTGCGAGCAGCCATAACCACAGCCGCAACAAGCGCAACTTGCGCGGGCATGTCGTTCACCGCGTCAAGCGCGGTAACCGCTAGTAGTCCTTCATTGGGCTTACCGGCCATCAGTTCACCAGCCCTTCCAAGTCGTCGTCCTCGGCTGCGTTCTCAGCAGTGGCGGAGCCAGGGCTGCGGGCAAGAAATTCCTCCATTGGATCGGCGGGTTTGTTCTTGTCGTCGCCCGTGGGTTTTACCTTGGCGCGATTTGCAGGCGTAAGCCCAAGCCGATCCAGGGCAGAGACCATATTCTTTTCGCAAGTCTCCGCAACCTTGAGCCAAAGGTTGGGCTTGTACTGATCGTGCGGTTGGCCATTGCTATCCATACGCACATAGACACAAATTTCGCCGTCGGCTTCTATCTGTTGCAACGCCTTTGTGTGGCGCACGTAAAGCAGCGAGTAAATTCTAAGCAGCTCTACATCTCCTTCCGTCAAATGGCGGCGCTTCTCAAGCAAACCGGCCAAGCGTTTGAACACCGAGCGGGCGGCCTGCGGAAGCCCTTTCGGGAACTTTGGTCGGCCCGGCACAAACGCGGAGCCTTCATCCTTCGCCTGACTCTTGGTACCTTGCAAGCGATGATCGGAATCGGTTTTTCTTGGCGTTGGCATGTCCGTTTATCTTCCTGCCCGTTCTGCCAAAGAGCAGACGATTAAAACTGGCTGACGAGCCAGCGGGCCGGGCTGCACATTTACCGGCGCAACCTTGGCGCGGCGGGCACGCTCCAGATTTGCCCGGCTTGCAGCGGTCTTGCGCGCCGATTTTTTTTGACCACCACGGCGGCCAAGCGCGGCGGCTGCTTCTTTCAATTCCATTGCTTCACCCACACTTCCATCAAAGCGGTTAGTCGCAATGTCGGCAGGCTGTTACGGGGCACAAAGCGGTTAGTAAATGTGGCCTAAAAGGGGAGCGGCGGCCCGGTAATGGCAAGGCATCGCGGCGGAAACGGCGTGCGCGGCATAAGAAATTTGCGGGAAACGAAGCACTTGTGTGTGTAAAAAACTACCCACGGGGTTTTCGTGTCAGTGCTGATGCATAATCTCTCCCCCATACCCCTCTCAAAAAAGTACAGTCGTTGTAGGGGTTTACCACTGACAGCCACGACGCGCAGCCAGGGCCGGGCAGGGCCGGAGTGAAGTCACCACAGCCATAGCAAACAGCACGGTCTCATGGCAACAATGGGCCACAATGCGCTGAGAACAGCGTCGAAGTCGCGGGCAGCGTCGTAGGTATTAGGTGGTATGTCGCTATGCAGGCGGGCCAAGGGCGGGGTGTGGCATATAGGTCTAGTGGTAGGTTTAACGGTCTTGGCTCGACCGTGTTTCGCTCGACCATGATTGGCGGGTGCAAGCGGGTGCACCGCCAAACATCTCCATTTTGTGGACGGGCCGGGTAGACACACTGGCTATTGCGGGCGTGCTGGCTATTGTCGTATAAGGGCAATCGGACGATGGGGTTCCGATTACATGACTACCGAAAAGACGAAAATGTGCTCAAAATGCAAAGAGGTGAAGCCGCTTACCGACTTCTCACCTGATCGAACTCAAGGTCCGGCGCGGCAGTGGAGGCATGGCTGGTGTAAAGTATGCAAGGCCGGTGCCGCTCGGATGCGCTATGAGAGATCGGCCTTGATCCGTCGTTTAGTGAATGAGAGAAGTGCTTGAAGAAAAATCTCGAATTATTCTTGGCAATAGCCGCGCTGATCGCTGGTGTAATTGTCCTTCTGGCCCTGCCGTACAACGGATTGTTTTGGGATCACATTCCGGAAGCAGCGGTTGGCGTAGTGCTGTTAGCGGGCGGCCTCACGTATCTCTGGAAGCACAGCAAGTTTCATCGAGAGTAAAAAGGCAACCGCCATTTATTCAATATCCCCGCGTGTGCGTTCAGCTTCGATGATCTTTCCAATCAGCGCGGCGCGCTTGCGGTGGAAGTAGTCCGTCATCCGGTCGTACTGCTCATCCACGTGGCGGATTTGCCGGAGCAGGTCGCCCATTGATGGCAGCTTCTCTGTTGGCGCTGGCTTGGGCGGGCGGTGTGGCTGGTTAGCCCTGCCCACGTGGTAGTGGTTACCGCACGGGAAGACGTTTAGGCGTTTCCAACTTGTGCCGCCTTCTCCCGTGCGCTTTGCGCGTCGAATTAGTCGGGCCATTTCCTGCTCGGCTTCTTCTCGCGTGGCGTACTCGTGGTGATCTTTGCAGTTTGCCATCTGTTTCCTCGTCCCAAATAACTCCGTCTGCCTTCACTTGATCCGGCACGCATGGCGGCAGCCAAGCGCGTCCCGGCTTATACGTTTGTCTCATCAATCCTCATCCCAACCGGGAAGTCTTTTCATGCTCCGGTGTGGTGTTTCCTTGCGCGGCTGTTCCACTTCGACAACGCGATGCAAGCCTGCACCCGGCGCAGCGATGTGGCTGCACGTCGCGCAGCACGGTTCCCCGGCCAGTGCTTGCGCCTCAAGCGGCGTTTGCACAAGCAGCACGCGACGGCAACACTCAAGCACTACGGCCAGCGATCCCGCGCCGGTAACTGGATAGCCCGGCCAGCGCAGGTGCGTGCAAGGCCCGGTAATTGTCTGCTTGTGGTGCATGTCATCTTTACCGACCGCATGTGAAGGGCTGCTGCGTTTTGTGTGCGCGGCGAATCGTTTGCCCTGCCATGCTCATGTCACTACCTTGCGTTAGCGGTTTCCAAAGGCGGCAGCCTTTGGGAGAGAAAGGAAAGAAGGAACGCAAAACTTCTATCGCCTCAAACTTTTGGCCGTTGGACTACTAGAAGAAATTAAAAGTTCTAGAGACTTCTTCTCTCTCTATCAATTGGTCCTTTTTTAGTACCGGTATCGTACCCGTACCGGTCACATTACAGGACCGGTCAAAGTGCGCTACCGGTCCTGTTTTAGTACCGGCAAACTTGGTACCGGTCACATTACAGGACCGCCGTGGTCCTGTTTCAGGACCGCTGACGTACCGGCATCCGGACCGGTTTTGCGTAAGTTACCTACAAGGTACCTATCGCGGGCGCGGCGTGGGCGGGTATAGCTGCGGCACATAGACATCACCTACCTTGATGGCGACGGGACGTTTCTTTTGGTCTCTTGCGTTCCCAATGGCAACGTGGTTCAGGAGCAAATCGTTCACGCGATGGCGGCCATTTTTCTGCCGCTGTGCGTCCCACATGCAAGGCAAGCACGACCTTGAACGCGCCGGTATTCGACCACGTCCCAATCTTTTTCGCGCTGCACAGCCTTTGCCACTCATCCAGCGCCAGGGTTAGCGCCGTGGTGAAACACGTCCAGTCCGTTTCGTCGGCGTTGGTTAAGTATTCAAACCTTGTGATGTCATCATGGCTTGGCGTCGGGCTGCCAATGGTAACGTCAAACAAACCGGAAACTGCATACGCAGCAGTCCAGCGGCTTGCGGCGTCCCGGCGCACGTGGAAACGCGACAGCGCAAGTGTAGCCTCGCGTGAAACGTTCCCGTCCGTAATATGACGCCACAGGACGAGGGTAAACTTCCAAAAACTGTTTGGGATTGTTGCCGCGTCTTTGAGCTTCTTGCCGTTGCTGTCGGCAAAATACGCTTGAGGCTTCATCAAGCTGTCCACCCAAAAGCGCGGGACTTGGATGAAGCTATTTTTCCCATCGGCATTTTGGAATGCCGCAATGGGTTCAGGGGTTGGGAATTTCTTTTTGATTCCGTTTTCCACTTTGTTAAACCTTCCGTCCAAGGGCAAAACCCGCCCGCGAGTGGTTCCCTTAAATAGAAGGGCTCGCAGACGGGCTTCGGGACGTTTAGGTTTGCGACCTATCCGCGTGCGTGGCAGCACGCGAATCCTAAGAAGACTTTTTGCACGTGATACGAAAAACGGCGGTCGCACTTACTTTTTGTCCCGAACCCTTACGCCTTCCTGCCACGGAAGGTTCCAGCCTATTTTTTTAGAAGTCCGCTGGCGGCTTCACAGTAACCGGCCCGTGTTACGCGGGCACAGGGTAAAACTTGTTGCTGCGGTGTGACTACAACAAATGAATCTACTTCGTGATACAAGTCCCTTTTTTGGCCCGCGTGCGGCGCGCCTTAAGGTGCTGCACAAGTGCGCGACCGGCTGTGAGGGGTGGTTACCATGTCATAAACTTGGGCGCTGCTTTTGGGTCGTTTAAGCGTGGTTTTGGTTCATCATTTTTCCGGGCCTAAATTTATTTTCCGTGCTCTTCCAATCACTTACGCAGGGCGCGGCAGCAAAACTTCTCCGTGTCAATCGCGGCGGACTTATGCCCGCCTTTCCCGCAACCATGCGGCCACTTCCAGCCAATCGAAACGTAGGTACCTGCCACATCGAAACGCTGGTATGGTCTTACCGGCGCGGGCGCGCAAGTGTTCGTACACCCACGTGGGCGGCACCTTAAGGCGTGCTGCCAATTCTTCAACCGTGAGGATGTTTGTCGGGTCCAGCGGCGGCGGCGCGGTAACAGCGGCAGTATTTTGATTCTTAGGCACGGTACGGATCTCCGGTTTGGTTTCCGGTATCCGCGACCACGCTAAGGAGCAGCGTGTGGGAGTTCCCCGTTTTCACGTGGGGTGCCGAGACCAAGCGTGCCGGGTAGCGCGCCAGGGTACTTGCGACATCTAGCTTGTGGTGACCGCAAGTGACGTATAGATACTAGCGCGTTTTACCCGCGAAATACAAGGGGAAAACGCATGCCGCAATTTTTCATCCAGTGTTTTGGATGAAACCCCATCTTGGTCGCTCAAATCTTGGTTTGGGTTGGTTTGGGTTGGGTTGGGTATTACGGGATTGCTTACTGTAGTAAGGTCACCCGTAACATTTTGTGTATTACTGTTGCGGCCCACTAGTATAAGTAGTGCAGCGCCTTTTGTCTTTGTTGTAGACGCGGCCCATTCACCACTACGCCCGGCCATTCTGTTTTTCATTAACTAACTTTTTCCTCCTCCGCCTCTTGCAGTTGCTTGTAAGCACTGGCCGATTTCGTCATCGCAAGCCCAAGCCACATTTGGCCCTTGGCAGTCATATCTCCGCGAACAAAATCGCTGGAGAATGACAACAAAATGTCGCCCTCGGGGTCAAAGTCATTTGCGGCGCAAATCAGTTTGTGAAGTACATCTACCTTGAGCGCACACTGAAAAACAATCTCACGCTTCTTTGCCAACACTTCATCGGCGTGAGGAAACTCAGCCGGATACTTCGGCAATGTCGTCGTTTCCCAACCATTTTTTATGGTGGTAGCCGTTTTCGCAAAGGAAACCTCAGTGGGAAACCCTGAGGACATAAAACGGGCCGCCATGTCACTCGCCAGGACTCCTTCATTCTCAGGCGCTACGCTATCGGGCGGCAGTGATACACGTACCAAAACAAAACCATCTGTTGCCGTAGTACCGTGCTTGCCTACGTGCAGTGCAGCAATGACACTTTTGCCATTGGCCTTGGGTGCCACTTTGACGACAGCTAAATTTTGGCGGTTAAGCTGAAATGCGGGTGCATCTTCCTTCGGGCTACTATTACCCTTGCCTTCCGCTTTGCGTATGCAGTAATAAACGCGGTTCTCTTCCATTTCCGCTTCGCGGAACCATTTTGCAAACGCGCCATGTTCGGTCATCGCCTCTCGCACTGCAATTAGCGCACGTCCAAGCTCAAGCGCACTTGCTTGGTCAACAGCCCATAATTGCAATGCTGTTTCCTGCAAAGCTTTAATATTCAAGCTTTCATTGTTCACGTGGTTTGCTGAGATTGTATCTGGCTGCATGCGTACTCCTGTAGTTTGAAACCGAGGAGTACGTCGCGGTAACGCCCGCGTACTATTTCAGCCCTAATGCCGAAGGCGCGTAGTAGCTCGGCACGCCGGTTAAATCGTTGGGTAGGCATCCACAACGCGTGCCGTCTTAGAGGAAAACAGAATACATCGTTTTACCGGCTAAAATCAAGGCAAAAAGCAATATCCGTGAACTTCATGTGATAGTTTTTGACTGCACTTACTATCATTTGCTTTTCCCGAAAACCAACGCGCCCGCAAAATGGGCGCGCAGTTTCTTCGTTCCCCCGACTTACTTTTTCATTTCCTTGCGTAAGGCAGTCTCTAGTTTTTTCATCGCGGCCTTCGATGCTGTGCTTGCGACTTGAATATAGAACCGTTGCGTCGTGGCGACATTTGCGTGGCGCAAAATTGCCTGGATGTCCTTGTCGGGCACACCTAGTTCATGGAGCACGCTACCCCACGCCACGGCGAAAAGCGTGCCAGCCATGCCACGGGATCTCAGCCTTCTTGAGCGCGGGCGCAATCACGCGGCGGCTAAGGTTGGCCAACACAAGTGGCTTTCCGGTCTCTCCTGCAAAGATGAACCCATTGCCCGGCGTCCGCTTGCGGTGTGCGATCAGGGCATCACGCAAAAAAGGAACCACGGGCACAGGCGCGGCGCTCCCTGCGGTTTTGGTTTCGCCAACGTGCGTTCGCCATGCGCTGCGGGTCACGTTCAATTGATCGCCAGTAAAGTCACTCCATGCCAGGGCACGCACTTCACAACTCCGCAAGCCGGTAAGTGCAGCCACCAGTACAGCCGTGCGGGCCGGTTCCGGCAGTACCTTGAGCATCCCGGTAACTTCGTCCAGCGTGTAAGCGTGTGTATTTACCGGGCGCGCTCCTTTGGGTGTCTTAACTTCCCTAACTGGATTGCCACGGGTAAAACGGTCGGTGCGGATCGCGTACCTAAATGCGCCGCTTAAAAAGTTGCGGGCATTGGCCAGCGTAGTGCGTGCAAGCTCCTTCGGCCCGGCAACAGCGCGCAGCATTTCCTCGATGTGGCTGGTGCGTGCTTCCCGCAGTGCCAAACCATTCAGGTGCGGCTCTACGAGCTTAAAGACCGTTTTGTAACTGTGCGATGTGGACGGCCGTAAATCCTGCTCCACGTGCGGCAGGTAAACATGCTCCAAAAAACCACGCAAGGTCAGGTCACTTTCTGGCAGCGCAGTTTTCGCATTGATGGGTGCAAGGATCAAGTCGGCCAGTGGGCGCACACTTTGCTCCGTGCGGTATTCATGGCTGTACGTCGCAAGCTTGCTGGACGTTTGACGCATTTTCACTTTGCCCGCCACTAGCACGGGCTCGCGGTAGCGCAGCAGCCAGCAACTGCCCCGCAGCTCTATCTTCCCTTTTTGCATGGGGTTAAACCTCCTTGTGTACAAGGTGTGTACAACATAGCGCTGCAGGCGCATAAACACAAGGAGTTTTTACTGTGGCATACATTTTAGGAAACCGTCGCTCTATCCATCTGAGCTACAGGGCCACGTCTTTTTTCCTACAGGGACATTTTCCCACAGAACCGGGCTGATCGGCTTGTCCTGGAGATACGTCGCTTCGAACCGCGGATTGCTCAGGTGGCCGATCCAGCGTCTCGCGATTTCAGGACCACTCCCATGACGGAACTTCCGTTTCCCTGAAAGGTCGCGAAGGAGGCCGCGACGCCTGGCCGGCGACCGAACGTCTCAAACGCCCGGTTCATATCCACATCGTCGGACAGAATCAAACCGCCGCCGGGCAATTTGGGCCAAACAGTTTGGAACTCCATCAGGACGTTACGAAACGTGTGCAGACTGTCATGAAGAAACATGTCTACGGAAGAAAGACTGTTGACCAATTCAGGCAAAACGCGATGTGTACGTCCCCTCAGCAAATGCCAGCGTGAACGCAACTCGGTGGGAACGAGAAACCCCACCTGGTCATCCGCGCCTTCCGCCAGCGGTGGCAGGTCGATACTCCACAACTCACCTTGACCGTTCTCTGCCAGCGCCTGGAGCAGGAAAGCCGTTGTCACGCCGTGGGCCACGCCGGTCTCTATTACCATCCTGGGTTTTTGCACGCGGCACAGCGCATAACAGAGTCGAGCCATGGAAGGATCTGCGGCGTGAAATATACCAAAGGCCGCATTGGCTTTAAGGCGTTGCCGTCCATGCTCCACGGCATGTTCGATCTCCCGCAATCTGGATTCCTGAAGAAGGCGATCAACATCCGTCTTGAACGTCTCTCCGAGCTTTCGATAGAAGTCCGGTTGGCTGAGAGGGACGAGGGCTGATTTCCGGCGAAGACGTTCGCGCTGAAAGTCGGCGAAGTTAATCAGTCGGTCAACGAATTCCGGTCGATTTTTCAGCAGCAACCGGCGGAGCATTGCGGCCTTTGACGGTTTTTTCATCGCACCAGCCGATCGCTCAGCCGCCGTCGCACACATTGCAAGGAGCGATCCCAACAAGCAAGCCGATTTGAATCGGGCTCAAGTTTATCAACGCCGGATTCAGCGCGCTATAGAACAAGGCAATCGCTTTCAGAGCCCCGGTTATAATGACGCCGGAGCCGAAAACCGCGCCCAAATGAGCCTTCACACCGATAGCGTCCCGCAAGAAACTTCCATCAACAGAATGATTTTTCGGGCGGCGCTGACTGTCGCGTGCGTGACTG
>JANXPR010000352.1 GCA_025357215.1 Acidobacteriaceae bacterium
CTCATCGCGCTACTCCCCCACAGAAGCAAAATCCGAACAAGAAAACCTGGGAGGCCCGATTTATGAAACGGGTACTTGCGATTACGGCTGTAGCTCTTGTGTTTGCGATGTCCTTTGCGTTGGTGGGCTGCGGAAGCAGCAACAACATATCGACTGCTGGCGCGGCGAACACGACCATCAGCACCGGTGATGGCACTCTGGATTCGCTGGTGAAATGCGAAGTCCACTTCAGCGCGTTGACCTTGACTGGTTCAGGCGGCACAGCGACGACGGCGAACCTGCTGTCCAAGCCGGCCGAAGTTGAGTTCGTCCATCAAGCGGGCACGTTTGAGCCGCTGGCGGTGCTGAACATTCCTCCGGGAACCTATTCCGGCGCGACGTTTACCGCGACCAGCGCGGAAGTTGTGGTGATGAACACCGCCGTTCCGCCGGCGCCGGTATCGATTCCGGCGACTCTGTCGGCGTCCACGGTGAGCGTGACGTTCCCAACGCCGATTACCAACAGCAACACGACCTCTTCAAAAATCAACTTTGATATGGACCTGGCCGGTTCGGTCACGCTGAACGGCGCACCGCCGACTTCAGCGACGATTGCTCCGAAATTCAACGTAACCACGTCCACGGTGGCCAACAACGGCAGCGAAGACGGCGAAATCGATGACGTCCACGGAGCGGTGACGGCCATTAATGCGCCGAGTTTCACGATCCAGACGGCGCAGAGCACCATCACGTTTGCCACGGACGCCAACACCAAGTTCAACAATGGCATTACGTCACTTTCCAGCCTGAAAGTGGGCGACATTGTTGAAGTGGACGGCATGAGCAAGCCAGACGGCAGCAAACTGGCGACGAAGATTGAAGTGGAAGAAAGCTCCAGCGGCAAAGAGGCAGAAGGCGTAATCACGGCAGTAACCGGCGCCCCCGCCACCCAGGTCACCTTTGCCCATCAGGTTGATTCCTCTAACCCGGCCTCCGCGCCGCTGACGGTTGACGCCACGATTGGCGCGAGCACGCAGTTCATTGTGCGCGCCGACAAACTGAATCCGGGCAGCACTCCGGCCTTTGATGCCAGCCACATCGGCAAGGGGCAGCGCATTGAAGTGGATGCCAGCGGTTCAACTTCTCCTCTGGCCGCGGACAAGATCAAGCTGCGCGAGCAGGCGCTGGTGGGAACCGTTTCCGCCGCGACCGCGAGCGGCTTTACCTTGACCCTGAACTCCGGTTCGGCGTTTGCAGCGCTGAGCGGGACGACGACCGTGTCCGTTTCGATTGTGAGCGGCACGAACCTGAAGGCGACACCAGCCAATGCAGCTACCGTCCGCGTGCGCGGCCTGGTGTTTGTGAACGGCGCGGCGTACTCCATGGTTGCCGCCCGCGTGGACAACAACAACTAGCGCTGGAGAATCCTCTCTCCTCACACCTGATTGTTTTGGGGCCTGCTTGCGCGGGCCCCTTTTTTGTTTGCCAGCGTTTTGTGCTTTTGCTTTTTTCCAGGGCGAATGCGCATTTTGAGCGCATATCCTTTATGCTTGAACAGAGTTCGCCCGGCGCTGGGCGGAGTTAGTTGAAACGGCCTTAACTTGAAGACCACTTAGAAGATATGGAACTGCGCAAAGATCCCATCACGCGCTCCTGGGTCATTGTGGGTGATGACACGGAGAGACCTTCACAGAGCGGCTACTGCCCGTTCTGTCCGGGGTCGCCCAATGCTCCGCAGGTGATTGCCACGTTGAACTCCGGCGAGCCGGGCGCGGGGTCCGTTTCGTCCATGGTGCACCCTTCGCCGCTTTACCGGATTGAAGGCGAGCCGCACCGCCACTCAGAAGGCATCTACGACGCGATGAACACCGTGGGCGCCCACGAAGTGCTGGTGCAGAACATCCGGCATGATGTGGAGTTGTGGCAATCGTCGGACACGGAGATTGGACAGTTCCTCACGCTGGCCGCGCAGCGCATTCAAGACCTGAAGTATGACACCCGCTTCAAATACGTGACCATGTTCAAGAATTACGGACAACCGGCAGGGCAGGAATTTGGGCATCCGGTGTCGGAGATCACGGCGACCACGTTTGTCCCGCGACGCGTTTTGTACGAGCTACGCGCCTGCCGCGACTACTACCAGGAAAAAGAACGTTGCGTGTTTTGCGACACGCTGGTGCAGGAGTTGCGCACGCCGGTGCGGATTGTGGAGCAGCGCGGCAACTACATTTCGCTTTGTCCGTATGCTTCGCGCGTACCGTATGAGATCTGGATCATGCCGCACAAGCACGATTCGTCGTTTGAACGGTCGATCAATTCAAAATCCGCGCAGCTCGCGGACCTGAGCAGCCTGATTCGTCACACGCTACAACGCGTGATGAGCGTGTCGGAATCCTTCCACCTGGTGCTGCACACGGTCCCGAATACTTACCAGAAGTCGAACGTGCTGCAATATTGGAAAACGGTGGACGAAGACTACCACTGGCACATCGAAATCCTGCCGATTCTTGGCGCCAAGGCCAAACCTTACTTCCTGAAAGAGGTTTACTACACGCACATTTCGTCCGAGCTGGCGGCGGAGCGGTATAGGAAGTTGGAAACGAGATAGCAATTAGCAGATGGCAATTGGCAATTGGCCAGAGTCTTTTTGGCGCTCCGCTTGCGCTGCGCGAAGGCCTACGGCGTATGGAAAGAATTCTTTCCTTAGCTTACCCGGCACTTACAACTCAGCGCGCGATGCGCGCCTCGTCGCCGTAGCCGGGCTATTTTCAGACGTCCCTGGCGGGACTTGGGTTCCTGGTTTATCCGAAGAGGCGCGCTGATCCAATCGAGCTATCTAAGTCATACTGTGTAAAGTACTTAGGCCATCGTTGCTTCGTGGGTGCATAACGAAAATCTTGGGCCAATTGCAACGCGTATCAGGCTAGGTGCCAATTGCTAATTGCTTGTTGCTGAGTACATTACTACCGTGTGCTGTTCGTCACACCGGGTGTGTACGAAACCCCGCTATAATTTCCCAAGTAGCACGGTCGAGTCTATGCCGCTATTCTGGTTGCGAGTCGCGCTTTCGTTGTACGCCGTAGGATTGCTGTACGCCCTGGCCGCGGTCTGGGGTGGACGGGAAATTCTGACTCGCATCACCATGCCCGCAGTTGGCCTGGGAATGACCTTCCATTTTGTGGCGCTGATCGAAAACGCCATGGGCACCGGCGTGTGGACCCCAGCTTCCATGCACGAACTGGAATCCCTGCTGGCGTTTCTGCTGATGGTGTTCTTCTTCATTATCTATGCGCGCTTTCATGCCACGGCTCCGGGGCTGGCGGTGTTTCCGCTGGTATTTCTGCTCACGGCATCCGCCGCGCTGGGAGCGAACAAAGCCATTGCACCGAACCCGCTGTTCGTCAGCTCGCAATGGATTTACATCCACGTTGGCCTGATCTTTATCGGCTACTCGGCGCTGCTGTTCAGCTTTATCGCGAGCATCCTGTATTTGATCCAGGAGAAATCGTTGAAGTCGCTCAAGGCCAAGCCTGGCGCCTTCTGGACGCGCCTGCCCGCGCTGGCGGTGATCGACGACATTGGCTACAAATGCCTGCTCTGGGGATTTCCCTTCATGACTCTGGGCCTGATCGCCGGAGCCATGCTGGGTGAAGCACGGCAAGGCGCAAGTTATTTTCTGGACGCGAAGATCGCCCTGTCGATCTTTACATGGGTTTTGTATGTGGTGATCCTGTATACGCGGTGGAGCGCCGGGTGGCGCGGACGGCGCGCTGCTTATCTGGCCACATTTGCATTTTGCACGGCCGTGCTGGCCTGGGCCGCCAACAGCCTGAGCCACACACACAGGTTTATCGCTCCATGAAGTTTCATCTCATTGGCGTGAACCACAACACCGCACCGCTGGACGTGCGCGAGCTGCTGGCTGTTTCCGAATCGCGGCTGCCGCAAGCGGTGGGCGAGTTGGTGAAACATCCGGGCGTGGAAGAGGGCATGGTGATTTCCACGTGCAACCGCGTGGAGGTGATCGCCAGTGGCGCGCATCCATCTGACCTGCGCGGGTTTCTCCACAGCTATTTTGGCGTGAGTCCGGACGCGATTCATTCGCACATATACGAATTTCACGAGCGTGAAGCGGTGCGCCATGTATTCCGCGTAGCTTCAAGTTTGGATTCGATGGTGGTGGGCGAGCCGCAGATTCTGGGCCAGGTAAAAGAAGCTTACACAGTCGCTCGCGGACTGGGTGCGGTGCATTCCGCGCTGGAAGCGTTGCTATCGCGCGCGTTTGCTGTGGCGAAGAAAGTCCGCTCGGAGACGGCGATTGGCAGTTCGAGCGTTTCGATTGCCAGCGTTGCAGTGCAACTGGCGGAAAGAATCTTCGGGTCGCTGGAAGGTCGCACGGTGTATCTGGTCGGCGCGGGCAAGATGGCGGAACTGGCGGCGCGGCATATGATCGGCCACGGCGCCAAGCGAGTGATCATCAGCAATCGGACATACGAGCGCGCGGTGGATCTGGCAGAGTCATTGGGCGGTCAGGCAGTGCCGTATGACAAGCTTTATGAAACGGCGGGGCAGGCCGACATTATTGTTACGTCCACGGGCGCGGCTGATCCGATCTTCCGCAAAGAGCATGCAGAAGCGTTGCTTAAGGGAAGGCGCAACCGTCCGGTGTTCTTCATTGATATTGCGGTGCCGCGCAACGTTGCGCCGGAAGTGAACAAGCTGGACGGCGTGTTTGTGTACGACATCGACGATCTACAGTCGGTGGCCAGCACCAACAGCGCCGAGCGCAAGAAAGAAGCCGAGCGCGCGGAACAGATCATTGAGACGGAAGTGGACCGCTTTGCGCTGCGCATGAAGTCGCTGAAAGTGGTTCCAACAATTCTTTCGTTGCAGGAATATTGCGAAAACATCCGCCAGGCGGAGATTGACCGCATCCGCGGCAAGCTGGGGCAAATTTCTCCAGAGCAGGAAGCGGCGATTGAAGCCATGACGCGGGGCATCATCAACAAGCTGCTGCATACGCCCATCACCACGCTGAAATCCTCGGCGGCGAATCCGGAAGCGGAGACGATCCACGAAATGATTCGCCGCATCTTTAATCTGGACGCCAAGAATCTAGATAGCAAAAACCTGGACAGCAATCAAAATAACGGGAAGCCCAAAGGCTAATGGCAAATTTACGAATCGGATCGCGCGGTTCCCAGTTGGCGCTCTGGCAGTCGAATCACGTTTCGGCATTGCTGCGCGCGCAAGGCCACGCGGTGGAAATTGAAGTCATCAAGACCACGGGCGACAAGATCCTGGACGTGGCGCTGGCCAAGGTCGGCACCAAGGGCATGTTCACCAAGGAAATTGAAGAGGCCCTTGCCGCCAAGCGGGTTGATCTGGCGGTGCACAGCTTGAAAGACGTCCCAACGGAATTGGAGGCACAGTTTACGCTGGCGGCGATCATGAAGCGCGAAGATCCGCGCGATGCGTTTATCTCAGTGAAATTCAATTCAGTGGACGAGCTACCAAGCGGCGCGAAAGTTGGAACGAGCAGTTTGCGGCGACAGTGCCAGTTGAAAGCGGTGCGTCCTGACCTGGAGATTTTTCCGTTGCGCGGGAATGTGGACACGCGCTTGCGCAAGCTGGAGTCCGGCGAATATGACGCCATTATTCTTGCGGCGGCGGGAGTACACCGGCTGGGACTCGACAAGCATGTACGCTCGCGTATTTCGTGTGACGTGATGTGTTCGGCGGTGGGGCAAGGCGCGCTGGCCATCGAGTGCCGCTCAAGCGATTCCGAGACACTCAAGCATTTGGCGTTTTTGAATGACGCTGACACGCGCGCTGCCGTGGAATGCGAACGCGCGGTGCTGGGCAGCCTGGGCGGAGGGTGCCAGGTGCCGATTGGGGCGTTTGCCGAAAAACGCGATGGCGTGATGTATTTGCGGGCCATGGTGGGGCGTCCGGATGGGACGGAGATTTTGCGAGAGAGCGCGCAGGGGACGGACCCCGAGAAGCTGGGCCGCGAAACAGCGCAGAAGCTGCTGGCGCGCGGCGGCGACAAGATTCTGCAAGATGTGTACGCGCAAGGATTCGCGGTCCCGAGCCAGCCATGAGTTTTGATCAGGAAGCTCATGACGCAGCCATGCGTCCGCTACTCGGCTGGCGCATCATGACCACGCGGGCCAGCAAACAATCCGGCGGGCTGGCCGCACCGCTGCGCGACCTGGGTGCGGACGTAACGGAAATTCCCACCATTGAGATTCGGCCTCCGAAAAGTTATAAGTCACTGGACGGCGCGCTGCGCAAGATTGCAACGTATGAATGGCTGTTGGTGACCAGTGCGAACGGCGCGGAGGCAGTTTTCGAGCGGCTGAAGAAGCTGAAGATGTCCACGGACGAGCTTAAGCATTTGCAGATCGCGGCGATAGGTCCGGCGACAAAAAATGCGATTGAAGCGCAGGGGCTCCAAGTGGTGGTGACGCCGGAGAAGGCGGTTGCGGAGTCGGTGGTAGAAGCGTTGCGCGGCAAGACCGAAGGGAAGCGCGTGCTGCTGGCACGCGCCAAGATCGCCCGCGACGTATTGCCTGTTGAACTCAAGAAAGCCGGCGCGAAGCTGGACGTGGTGGAAGCGTATGAGACGGTCGTCCCTGCCGGCGCGAAGGCCAAAGTGCAGCGGGCTTTTTCGGGGAAGGTGGAACGTCCGGATATCGTGACGTTTACCAGCGCTTCGACGGTGACGAATCTTTTGGGGATGCTGGGGAAGGACGCAGAGAAGGGATTGCGGGATGTGGCGATGGCGTCGATTGGCCCGGTGACCAGCAAAGCATTGGCGGATGCAGGATTTGCGCCGAAGATTGAAGCGCGCGCGGCGACGATGCAAAGTTTGGTGCTGGCGATTTCAGAGTACGTCCACAAAGCCGCGGCGCAGGAGTTGTTGAAGAGGTTGTTTCCGGGGGGATGAGTTTTTTTCGCGCCTGCGGGGCTGAGTGCATGGGGAGAACTCCCTGAAGCGGCTTGGTGGTGTTGGGCGGCCTCGGGGTTTTTCGACTTGCCTTCATTTCCAGCGGAAACTCAGGCGCGCTCAAGATGACAGTGGGTAGAGGGTGTGGTTTTCTCCGAAAACATTATCGCGGGTGAAGAAGATGTTGTGTCGCCCCTACGGGGCTTGAGATTCTTTCTTGCGGTTTACCCAGCCTTACGGCTTCGCATACGCTCGCCTCAGGCTGGGCTAACTCGTTTCGCGCCTCTGGCGCTGGGTTGACGAAGTTGGAAGCAGTTCCGTTCTACCTTACGCCCTCGATCCGCTTTCCCAGCGCTACCGCGCTGGGATACATAGTTTCGCGCCTGCGGAGATGGCAGCCCGGTGAGAACTCCCTGAATCGGTTTGGTGGTTCAATGCGGCGTCGGGATCTTTCGACTTGCCTTCATTTCCGGCACGGCCGGAAACTCAGGCGCGCTCAAGATGACAGGGGGTAGAGAGTGTGGTTATTCCTGAACATTTATCGCGAGTCATCGTGGGTAAAAAATCATTGCGCGTCATCGCGGGTGGATGTCGCCCCTACGGCGCTGGGTGCGTGGGGAGAACTCCCTGAATCGGCTTGGTGGTTTCCAATGCGGCCTCGGGATCTTTCGACTTGCCTTCATTTCCGGCACGGCCGGAAACTCAGGCGCGCTCAAGATGACAGTGGGTAGAGGGTGTGGTTATTCCGAAAACATTTATCGCGCGTCATCGTGGGTGAAAAAATCATTGCGCGTCATCGCGGTGAAGAAAGTGGTTGTGTCACCCCTACGGGGCTTTGTTGTTCCAACAGCTTTCCCAGCGCTTCCGCGCTGGGCTAACTCATTTCGCGCCTACGGCGCTGGGGGTAGTTGAAGTTGGAAGCAGTTCCGTTCTACCTTGCAACCTCG
>JANXPR010000391.1 GCA_025357215.1 Acidobacteriaceae bacterium
GACCTGTTTCCGCCCACCAGATCACTTGTCCTTTGCCGTGTTTGTAGGAAACCACAATGGGCCGGTCGTTGTCAGCGTAGTGGACCAGAACGCTGGTGGAAGGGTCCTTCCAATACGCATGGGGCGACATGGAAACTTTGCCGCCGCTGGTCAGCGAGGTAAGCGCTTGCGGCGTATATTCCTTGGGCTGCACCGGCGGGAACGGTTCGTCTTTCAACTGCATTTGCGGTAGATAAAGCCCGCTGCTGGAGCCGGTAATCAGGATTTGTCCGCCGTGGGCCAGATAATTGCTCAGCGCTCGGCGGTCTTCCGCCGTTGGACCGCGCAGCGGCATGGCCATCACCAGTACCGTGCCTTCGGCTTTCTCCGGCAGGTCGCCGGGAGCGCTCTCCCAGCGTTCCGCCTGATAGCCAAGTTCCTGCAATAAAAGGAAAGCCGCTTTGGCGCCGTGCGATTGAGCGGAATACGAACTGGGTATCTCGGACTCATCTTCCTTCTGCGGTACCAGCGCCAGCGCAATGATGATGGGCAGGATGATCCCGGCTGCCCATAGCAACAACTTGCGGTCGCTTTTGTTGATATTTAGGTTCACGCTCAACGGCACCCGAGTCTTTCCAGCTCGCCCAGAATTTCCTTGAAGTCCGGCTCGCTCGCCGGACGATCACCGTACCAGACGACTTCAAACTTGCGCGTGAGCGCCAGCAGCGGCGGATGCTGCGGTGTCCACGTACCCAGCAAGCGTAGATACTCGCGCGGTGTGCGCGCGCGGTTGGGCTTCCACGCACCGTGTTCTTCCAGATATGAAATCCCCGCCCAATACGCCAGATGGATTGCGCCGCGCCAGTCGTTCTTTGTACCGCAAGCGCGGGCGTCGCTTAGCCAGGTACGCCAGCCTTTGGCGGAAGGAGAAAACGGAATAATTTCGCGCCCGCCATCTTCGCTCGCTGCGGGCCGGGCAAGCCGAAGGACCGTCCACACCAACAGCGCGCCCAATGCGGCCGCGGCCAGTCCGTACACCATGACCTGAATAATGTTCCATGTGCCCGTCCGGGCGACACCCAAACGCCGGCCAATCCAGCTGAAGAATCTATCCAGCCATACTTCCAGCACGCTCGGCCCGCGCACGCGATTGAATTCCTTGCGTGCCAGAATCTCCGCCATTTTGCTAGTTGCCTGCGACTGCTTGTTCGCGCCGTCATCAAAGGCGGTGGTTTCTTCCTGGAGCGTCTTCACATAGCTGCGCAGACGCGGCAGAAGCAGGGCTTTCTTCGCGGTGTTTCCGGCGGCGAACTGCGCCAGATCATTCTTGAAGTCTTTGTAGCTGACGGTAATTTGGCCGGTTCCGGTTTCTACCTGTACCTGGTTCGGCACCTGCGTAATCACTTCTCCGGCGCTTCCAGGGTTTTGTTGCAGAGAATCAACTTTAGCTTCAAAGTCGGTGAGTTGTTCACGGAACTCCTGCACGGACATCGCGCTGCCGGCTTCAGCCAGGACTGGGGCCGCAAAGATGCAAACCACCGTGAAAGCTTTCAGAAGTGTTGCGAAAAATTTCATCCGATATTGGGTTCAGCCGCCGGAGGCGGCGGTGGTGGCGCTGCCGCTGGCTGGCCCATGGTCTCCATCATGAACTGTAGATCAAAAGCTTCTTTGCGCACGCGTTGATCAAAGTAGATCAGAGACACCGCGATGGTGGCAATCGGATAGGCCAGGACGCTGGCGATGAAATCCCCGCAATACTTCACCGCCATCATGGGAAAGAGCATGGACTGCTTCCCCTTGGCCACCACCAGCACAATACCCAGAAGGTAGGGAATCACTGAAAACACCACAGACAACACAAGGGTAAAAACGGCTGCCAGTAAAGCTACCAGGACGATGCGGAATACGGTGCCTTCGGTAAGGCTTATGCTGCGTCTGAATGAGTCGAAAACTCCCTGTCCTTCCACAACGCAACTGGCAATCGTCAAGGATAACTTGGCATAGGTAAAGAATATGGCCACTACCGTGGCGCCTCCCAGAAGAATTCCGACCAGCACCTGGGCGACTGCCGTCCCAGTGCTTGCGCCCGTAGCACCCAAACCCAAAACGGCGCCCGCCGTAACCGCAATCCCCAGGCCCGCAACAATCAAAGTGGCGATCCCCATCAGGAGCTCGATTCCCAGAATCCGCCAGAACGAACCTTTGATCAAAGCAAAACACTCGCGGATGGTTGCCGTAAAGCCCAGGTGTACCCGCCAGACTCCAAACACAGAGGCTCCTGAGGTCAGCGCAGTTCCCGCCATCCACAAGATTCCCAATACAAAGAAGGCTCCAGCCATGGCCACGCCGGCCATGGCCGCGGCCATGGGACCGCCTGCCTTGCCCATCGCGGTAAAACCCAGCACCACAATCAGCAACTCCGCCAGCAGCAGGCAAGCTGGTGGCAGAACAGCAATGCCGGCGAACAGAAAGAAATTCTTGCGGTAGATACTGAACGTACGGTCCAGTAGCTGCGAAGTGCTCATTGGCTGTAAAGCCAGATCCATGGTTCACTCTCCGCTGCTTTCGCGGCATGGTATCACAGCAAAAAATTGCTGCTCAGTAATAGTTCAATGACGAAGTTTATCTACTGTATAGCTTCTGGTCCGGTAGCAGCGCCCGCGCCACCTATAGCCTGCATCATAATTTGCAGGTCAAATGCTTCTTTGCGGACACGTTGATCGTAGTAAACCACGGCCATGGCTATGGTGGCGATGGGTCCAGCCAGGGCCGTCCCTGCGAATTGCGCCAGTTGGAGCAGCACGTGCGAAGCCAGAGTCATGCTCTTCTGCCCCGCGGCCGTAAAAATGTTGTGGCCAAAAAGGATAGGCGCCTCAAGAACCGATCCCAAAATAACTGACATCAGGATGGTCAGGGCGTAAATCCCAAAAATTCTCCCTTTGCTCCCATCGCTGAGAAATCTGCTGCGCCGCATCGCTTGTCTCGCTGGAAGATTTTCCACCACTGCCGCCGGCACCGCCAAAGCATATTTGCATGCGGCATAGACCATCCAGACCAGGCCCCCGGCAAATGCCAGGAAAGCCACGAGCAATCCGCCGAGCAGAGCAAAAGCCAGGCCCATGTTGTCTGAGGAGGGCCTTCCACCCTTCGTGATGACCAGAGCTCCAACGCCGACCACAATCAGGATGACATAAGCCAAGAGGAACAACCACGCACTAATAAAGAAAACCCACAGGGTGAGTCCCAGAACCCTCCAGAAAACCGGCTTCACGCGTTGATAAGATTCAGCAATCGTGGTGGCCCGTCCCAGGTGTACTGCTGAAACCGCGTAAGCCGTCGCCGCCGATGCCAGTGCCGATCCCACAAAAAAAATGACTGCCCCTGCGGACATCTCCAGGGCGAACCTCGGAATCAGCTCTTGAAACAACCGGAGATCCGGCTGGGCGGGATCCGGGACCGGCGGTTTACCCAGTATGAGCAACTCCCCCAGCGAAAAGACCAGCCGCAACGCGGGCACTATCAAGGCAATGCCCATAAACAAAATGAAATTACTGCGATAAAGATAAAACGTCCGATCCAGGACCTGGGAAGCGGTCATCGGACGCAGCGTGGGTTCCATTTAGATTCGGGCCCTCCGGTAGCAGGTGATGAGATGAGGCGGATGTTAGCACAGAACAGCGGAGCGGTTCCGTTTCCTATCCCGCGGGTGCAGGCGGCGCCGGACCGTTAAATCGCCTGTTTGTGGAAACGTTTCGGCCATCATAACTGGGAAACGGACATAGGTCGCAAAGCTTCATTCATATAGGTTCGTCTAGTTCCGCTCAAACTTGCGCCGCAGCATGATAGCACGCAAGAAGTCTCGCCAAGGATCTAACTAACCCGTGCCATATCGAAGGCTGTAGAGAGTCTGCTGTAACTCGTAACAATTTTCGCCGCCCGCTCATTCTGGTAGCATTAGCGGCTTGTCTTGACAGCACGAACGAGCAAATTGATTCGGGAGGTTTCGTCCATGAAGAAGAGCGTTTTGTCGATTGCCGTCCTGCCAATGGTTTTGGCGGCTATGGTTTCCCAGGTTGTGGCCCAGGAAAAGATGAACATGCAGGTCCCCATGGTAAACCGCGTCATCCGGTGCGGAACCTTGATCCAGCCGGAGAGCGGGAAGGTGATGCACAACGCGCTCATCACCATCCAGGGCGAACGCATCAAGGAAGTCAAAGAAGGCGGTACGCCTCCCGCCGGCGCCCAGGTGATCGACCTCTCGGACCACACCTGCCTTCCCGGTTTGGTTGACGCGCACACCCACGCGTTGCTCCAGGGCGATATCACGGCGGAAGACTATGACGTGCAGTTGCTCAAGCAGTCTTCGGCTTATCGCGCGATTCTCGGCACCCGCTCTGTAAAGCGCGCGCTGGAATACGGCTTCACCACCATCCGCGACCTGGAAACCGAAGGCGCTGGTTATGCCGACGTCGATTTAAAAAAAGCCATCAACAACGGCGTGATCCCCGGCCCGCGCATGAAAGTGGTAACGCGCGCCATGGACGTCACTGGCGCTTACCCGCTGCTGGGGTATTCTCCGGAAGTCCCGGTGCCCCACGGCGTGCAGATTGTTGATGGACCGGACGAAGCCCGCAAAGCCGTGCGCGAACAGATCAGCTACGGCGCCGACTGGATCAAAATCTATTCTGACCGCAGCTATTTCCTGCGCCCCGACGGCGTGCTGGACGACATACCCACCTTCACCATGGACGAACTCCGCGCCATCGTGGACGAAGCCCACCGCCAACACCACAAAGTTGCGTCACATGCCATGGCCCTGAACGGCGTCCACAACTCCGTGGAAGCGGGAGTGGATTCCATCGAACACGGGAACTACATCGCCGAAGCTGACATCAAGACCATGGTGCAGAAAAACATCTATTACATCCCTACCATTTACGTGGGCGAATACGTGGCCCAGGGACGCGCCGCCGCTGGCGCAAAGGTCTGGTTGGAGATGATTAAAGTCCACGCGGATACCTTCCGCCGCGCGCTTGATGGCGGCGTAAAGATTGTCTTCGGAACGGACGTAGGCGGCTTTGACTGGGGCATCAACCCGGCCGTGGAGTTCCCGTATATGGTGAAATACGGAATGACTCCGGCCCAGGCCATCCGTTCAGCCACCATGACCGCCGCGGAAATGATGGACATGCAAAACGATATCGGCAGCATCACCGCCGGCAAATTTGCTGACCTGGTGGCGGTTAAGGGCGATCCGCTGGGCGATATCACCATTTTGCAGAAAATTGACTTCGTAATGAAGGGTGGCGAGGTTTACAAAACTTCAGCTCACTAAGGTATTTTTTAGAAAAAACAAGTTGCAACTTGGACCCAACAGCGCGACTCTAAGCGGGAGTCTATGCTGATTTGGATCATGGTCGCGTTCGGATGGCTGGCGATAGCGCTGCTGGCCTTCATGGTGTTCCGTCTCGTCGCCTATGCTGACTCCAAGTTCCGTCCCTCGCAGAAGCGCCGCGCGGAAGCCATCGTGATCGAGCGTCCGGGCCGTCGCGGTCGCGCTGCCTAAAATCGCGCGCGCAGGCACGTCCGCAAAACTTTTCCTCAGCACAACTTTTTCTCGGAATTCATACCCGGCAGGTTCGCCGTCTGCGCTGGAAGCCTTTGCAGTTACCCGGCCATCCAGCGCATCAGCGAATGTTAAGAACCTAAGCAGCGGCACACCAGATAAAAGCAAACCATACTCACGTCAGATCAAAAAGTATTATGGCGCACTTCATCCTCTGCTCAGGGCTGGAACGTTTTAGAAGCGCAGCACCACGCCGCCACCCACGAACAGGTTGTGGCGCACTTTGATGCCGACCGTGTTCAAGTTGGGAATACCTGTATACAGGTCACGGATTTCAGCGCGGAACGCCAACGGCAGCAGCGGGGGATGAATGTCCGTCCCCACGCCGAGTTGCACTGCGCTCTTGGTGTTGCCTTTCAGGATGCTTGAACCGCCGCCCACCGTGGTGCTGTCAGGGTTAAAGTGTGAAATGCCCGCGCCCGCGGAAATCCACGGACTGAAGGCGGCTTTAGGAATTGCTTTCAAACGCAGTGATGGCGTGAAGAAGAAGGAGCTGTAACCGCTCACAGCCGTCAGGTTGTTGGTGGTGAGTTTGCTTGATGCCGGCGCTGCCACAAACGGAAATTCCAGATACAGGGCGGCGGCGCCCACGTCCGCCAGTTCGGCCGCGTAGTTGGCTTCAAAGGCAAACGTCTTGGAAAACGTGGTTTGGTTGGTGGTGCCTCCAACGGAAGGTGTAAATTTCCCTCCCGCTACAAGCGCCAGCTCGTTCTTTTGGGCGAATCCACTCGCACAAAAAGCCAGCACCAGGGCAGCTAAATAAACATGTTTACTCATAAGCAATGCACTCCCTCCTGCCTCAGTTAGAAGCTGATAACCCCCGTGAGGATGTTTAAGATGCTGAACCGGACGGACATGTCCCGGATTAAGGTTGGCTGTTTCCCATTCGGACTCTTACGCACCCAATCGCGCGGACAACAATTTTGCACGCGCTCGTAACACCACGGGCGCAAGCAAGCCGCGAGCCGCTTACGTAAACAGCTTTACGTAAAAAGCAAAGGCCGGGAAGATGATCCCGGCCCCGATCAAGAAGAAATGTTTCTACAGGAAAAATTCTTCGAGCCCCGCTCGTTTTAGTTGGTGGTAAGAATCCACTGTGGCGCTATCACTTGTTGGAATGGCGAATTGGTCACCGCCGTAAGCGTGCCGTCCGCCGGATTAATGACAAACACCGCCATAGTTCGGGCGTTGATATTGGCAACGCAGACAAAGGTGTTCGTGACATCAACCGTGACAAAACCAGGCTGGGCCGCCGTGGTGGCAGTCGATGACTTGGTCGTGAACGGGGATCCGGTCACTTGCGTGAGCGCTCCGGCGCTGATTTTATAGGCGGAAACGTCATCGGAGCCCTGGTTGGTCGCGTAAAGGAAAGATCCTGTCGCGTCCACGGCGACGAAGACCGGTGTTGTGTGGGCCGCTACCGGTGATCCTGCCACCTGAGCCAGCACGCCGGTACCGGATGCGATGGAAAAACTTACTACCTTGTTATTTACCGAATCAGTGGCGTAAAGAAATTGTCCCTTTGCGTCAATGGCCAGGCCGCCAACGGTGGCGCCCGCGCCGACGGTAAAAGGCGATCCGCCCAGAGCGCTCAGCGTCCCCCCGGCGTTATAGGCGAAGCCTGAAATGTTAGACAGCGTCCCGTTCGAAACATAAACAAGGTTTGCACTGGACGACATCACCATGAACTGCGGGTTGGCGAGTGTGGCAAACGGCGAGCCCACAATTTCCGTCAGGAACCCGCGCACGGTATCAACGCTGAAAACGGAAATGTTGGCCGAGGTCTGGTTCAGAACAAACAAAAGCTTGCCGTCCGGGCTCACGCCCACGCCCACCGGTCCGGTTCCCACCGGCGAGGGAGCCACGGCGGTGCCAATCGGCGCAAGACCGCCAGTCGTCCGGTTCAGACTGAAACCAGAAACCGTATTCGACGTGAAATTCGCCACGTACATAAAATTTTTGGAAGGAGCCAGCGCCAGCGAGACAGGACGGGGGTTGGTTGCGAAATTCGCAAGTTGCAGCGCGTTGATTTCACCGTCAGACAGTATCTTGAAAGCGTTAATGCTGTTCGATCCCTGTCCTACCGTATATAACAGGCCCACTTGCTGGGCCAAGGGTGTACTGCCGCAACCCACGAAAGCCGCGCAAACGGACAGAACCAGAATGATCGATAAAATAAATGCCTTGGTTTTCATGCTGCCTCTTCTTAAACACAACACCAGTTAACCGAACACCAGTGAAATAAAGAACGTGAAGTATAGAACGCGCAACCGCTCCGGACCTTGCGTGCCCTGGAAACGCTGGAAACATATTGACTTGTGTGCACAACAGTCTAGCTGTTGCTTGCATTCTGGGCAATCAGAAGAGTGCAAGGCTACAAGCGGAACACAATTTTGATGGTGGTTTCAACCTCGATGGGTTCTCCGTTGAGCAAATAAGGCTTGTACTTCCATTGCTGCACCGCGTCGCGGGAGGCTTCAGCCAGTAAAGGATGCCCGCTCAATACCTTAAGCTGCGCGATGCCCCCGGTAGTGCTGATAATGGCCGTCAAAATGACCTCGCCCTGCAAGTGATCGGCGCGCGCTTCCGGGGGATAGACCGGCTCAATTCTCCTGATAAGAATCCCCTCCGCCACGCCGGACGAAACGCGCAACCGCCGGGGCGCCCGCACTGGTCTGGGGCCTTTAATTTCGCCTGTGTCGGCGAAAAATTCAAAAGTAGCCGTGCTCTCCACCTCCACCGGGTGATCTTCCCGTATGTAAGATCTGAACTTCCATTTCTTTACGGCCTCGGCAGCGGGACCCGCGAGGGGACTGTTTTCATCCACGGGAACGGCTTCCTGGACCACGCCATCTTTGCCGATCACGATTTTCAGCACCACTCTGCCGCCAAGGTGTTCTTTCCGGGCTTGCTCGGGATACCGCAGTTCAACCACTGTGTCGATGAGATTTCCCATGGCCCAGGATTCGGGCACGCGAATCCTTTGTGACGGCTGGTCGGATATTGGTGCGGCGCTTTGACCATGCGCAATGCCCCACAGCAGAAAACACACAGCAAGAGTTTGTTTCAAGTTCATGGCTTGCCTATCCTGAACCGCGTGGCTGAGACTGTCAAATCACATCCTTGCAAGTCGATTTCTGATAGCATTTTTGGTATGAAACGCCTACTGATCGTTGTCGGTGTCGTGGTTGGCTTGTTGCTGTTGGCCGCCGTGCTTGTTCCGCTTTTCATCAACGTGGATACTTTCCGTCCGCAACTGGAATCGGCCCTTTCCACCGCCTTGAACCGGCAGGTACACATCGGCAAACTGGAGGCTTCCATCTTCAGCGGGGGCGCTTCGGCGTCCGACATTTCCATCAGTGACGATCCTGCGTTCAACAAAGGACCGTTCCTGCAGGCGTCTTCAGTCAAAATTGGATTGCATTTAATGCCGCTGATCTTTTCGCGCAAGTTGGAAGTCACATCCGTTACCGTGGCCAAGCCAGAGATTGTTCTCATGAAGAACGCGGCCGGGAAGTGGAACTACTCCACCATGGGCAGTTCGGCGTCGGCAAAGCCGGCGGAGCCAAGCAATACCAAGGCTCCTGAAATCTCCGTTGAAAAATTCGAGATTACTGACGGCAAGATCCGCGTGGCCCAGGCCGGTGGACACACCAAGGAAAGCGTTTACGACAACGTAAACCTGGTGGTTCACAACATCTCGCTCA
>JANXPR010000419.1 GCA_025357215.1 Acidobacteriaceae bacterium
CAAATAATTCTCACCGCGATCGCAAAGCAGTTTGCTGCAAGCGGTCACGAGTCGAGTCAACAAGGAGGAAGCACACAATGCCGTACAAAAACCCCGAAGACAAACGCCGCTGGGAAAAAGAAAACCGTGAAAAAAGGAGTACCCAACGCCGGGCTCGAAGCCGCGCAATCGAAGCCCCGATCCCGCCCCAAGCAATTTCTTCACAAAGCACCCACCTCAACTGGAAAGCGCTGATAGGAGTCGCTATGTTTGCTCTCGTCGGCATGTCCGCAGCGAACAGATTGGGAGGCTTTCTAATCGAAGGGACCAAAGGCCCAAACCCCTGACCCTCGGCTTAGGCATTACAATACCCGCATACTGGACGGTCTGATGACTAGCCTACGAGCCCTCACTACCGAAGCTCTCAAATTTCGCAACAAACGTGATTGGAAACAATTTCACACTATCAGCAACTTGGCGGCGGCTTTGGCGAATCGATGTGCTGATCTGTGACGAAGCTCACCGAATTCGTGAAACGAGCAACAATCGATACACGAAAAGAACATCAAGGTCTACCGACCCGCAGGTCGATGAGCTATTGAGGGTCTCAAAGCTCTCAATATTCTTTATCGACGAAAAACAG
This sequence comes from Acidobacteriaceae bacterium, assembly GCA_025357215.1. Classification (GTDB taxonomy): domain Bacteria; phylum Acidobacteriota; class Terriglobia; order Terriglobales; family Acidobacteriaceae; genus Angelobacter. Next base: position 623 of record JANXPR010000419.1, read on the forward strand.
GTTGTTCGGCCAATGGAAATTGGAAGCGTGGACCTGATCAAAGAGGCTGCTTTACGTTTTGGCATGAGCGAGGACGATATATTTGTTATTTAGGGTTTTGAACGTTGTTACCAATCGGCACAATTACCGACACACTCTGAGACGGTAACTCCATCTAACATATCCCGGCCAGGATCCATCTCGAATAGTCGGATCATGATTTTGCGCCCCGTCCCCAACTGCAGGAACACGGTTTTCGTTGTACCGTTGGAGCTTTCTCGCGTTTGAGAGTACATCATCACTTCGGTTGGAGTACCGTGACTTAACTGATCCACCAATCGATAAAAGGCAAGTGCGGAGTCCTTAGTCCCCCGCTCTGTACTCGAGTTCCGTTCAGATGCTATTCCGACAACTCGATCGTGTTCAAAATAGACCGTTCCGGCAGCCTTGTCCTTGTACGAGACAACGACCATTCTTTCACCAAGTGGTCTTGATTGGCAGCAACGCGATAATTGTCGAAAGGCTTCCTCTCGAGTCATGTTGATGCTCAATGCTTCGGAGCCGACAAGCAAGGCGGGCTGAGAGCTGGCCGAAGTGACATCACCTTGCGGGATGGACTTGAAAGGAATTTCTACCGTAAGTGGTCCACTGATCAAATATGGATTGTTGTGACCGCAACTTTGTTGCCTCAACAGCTGCCCTACGACGAGCGCCACTGGCAGAATGCCATCTTTGACCCTGAAGACGAATTCGGCATTTAGTTCTTCGTTGGGCAGGAGTTGATTGATCCATTCATTATTCCTAGGGCCGAGGCGGACCGAGCCGGTCGTTTCAAGATCAAAGGTGGTCTTTAGCGTGGCATGTATCGAGATGCAAAGAGCATGCGTCCCAATGTTCTTGACGCGACCAATCACGCTCACGTAATGAAATCCCGTGCCAGCCTTTTCGTACCCTCCAGGTGACCTTTCAGGGAAGTCCGCTCTTTCTGTAAGGACAGCTAACTCACCAAATCTCTTATCACCTTGCAATGCAAAAGCCGAAGGAACAACAATGACCGCTAGCATCACAACGCGTAGAACCTGCCTCATTAGCCTTCTCCTCGACTACCATTTCGCCGGTTGCTCTAAGCAGTCGACATTATTGCGCGAATTGCTGAGAAAGCCCACACCGAACGTAACGTGTTAACCTCTCACAGGAATATTTGGAAGATCACTGCGAGGCAAGATGCTAAGAGGTAAGGCGTTTGCGGTTGTCGGACACAGAAACTGGGGCAAATCTAAGACTCTTCAGGCCTTGGCTGGCGGGAACCAGCATCAACGGACACTTGTGATCAAGTCCCGAGAATTCTTTGTGCGACACATGTCGAACGATGATGTTCCGCAAGGCTTTTACAGTCGGCTGAAAACACTTGAGCCAGAGCGTTGGCCGGGTGTGATCGTGGCACTTTGTCCAACATTTGCAGATAAGGCCCGTCGAGCGGAGTTAACTAGGGCATTGCAAGCTCTTCGTAAGCGCTATCAATTGTTTTTCTTCGTATTACGGACTGATTGTCGCCGGCGCAAAAGGCAGATCAGCGACACAGAGATTGATGCTCTCAGTCGGTTTGGTAAGGTCAAAGTTTTTTCAGACTCGACGGCAGATCCTCAGACGAGAGCGAGAGCCCTTGAGCGGTTCATTGAAAAGGTCCTATGAGTGGTGGACCTTCATCCGAGCTATCCTGAGTCCCGAGGACAGTTTGGGCTCGCTCCGGGTTTATAGATTTTGCTTGGCTGCATTTCCATATTGGTGATAGATTTTGCGGGCTATGGGCACGCCCGCTGTTGCGCCAGAAACGCCTAAGAAGGAATTTAATTGGAAACTATTTTTCATCAAGGCTGCAGGGTTGGGCTTTGGAGCGGCATTAATGCTTACCGTCGTGGTCGGTGTGGGAATCTGGTATATGAATCGTCCCAAACCGCCGAAGCCGTGGAACACGAGTGCCTTGGTGGCAAAAGAGGCCCCGTCGTTTGACTCGCGCCGTGTGGGAGATTCCAAGGAAATTGAGTTCATATACCTACTGGAAAATGCAACCGACGCTGATTATGAGATCAGTTCCGACAGTAACATCAGAATAACGGTGAGAGACAAACAAGGTGTGTTTGCTGCAACGAAGCTTACCAATGATTTTGCGTCATTGGAACTGCCAATTTTTATACCTGCAAGGCAAAAGGCGTACGTGACCTTCTCGATCAAGAAGCTCAACAAGTTACCTGATCAAGGAACAGGAGAAGCTCCGGAAGCGTACCATGAGCGAATTCGCGCTTACATTGAAACATTGGATGGCGTTGGGTCTTTTGTTCTGTTTGATGAAGCGAAACGGTATCAAATCGAGCTACCAAGATGGCTGTCTAAAGCGCCTCCCAAAAAAGAATGACGCGAGCTCGATTCGCCGCTTCCCGATTAGTCCTCGTTAGGGCTTTGCCGTAACTGGCGTCGTGCTGCGCCGTGTCGTGATCGCGTCGCTCCCCAGGAGGGAGAATTGGGGGGTGCAACTTTGGCGCTTCCTGTAGCCTATCCCGTCAATGGAAGACCGGGGGGGGGGTGAAAGGACCAGAACGGCCGCGATGGTTTGACGAGTGGTAAGTTAGCCTTCTTTTCCAGCTTCTCTCTTTCTAGCTTCTTTAGCCATTTACAGCAGCGGGCATGATGGGGCCAGCGACGACGCGGTTCCGTCCTTCTCTTTTTGCTTGGAACATTCTTTTGTCGGCTGCGGCGAATAATTCTCCGGCAGTTTCTCCGTCCTGGGGGAAGCTGGCCAATCCCGAACTGATCGTCACGCTCGCATTTTCGCCGGGCCGGGGGAGAGCAAACGGACTGCCGGCCACCAATAGCCTCAAAGATTCCAGCTTTTGCCCGGCGGCTTCGATGCCGGTCTCGGGCAGAATCACTATGAATTCTTCGCCACCGTAGCGT
>JANXPR010000465.1 GCA_025357215.1 Acidobacteriaceae bacterium
GTCGTCACGACCGCCACCACCACCACCGCCGCCACGTCCACCGCGTCCACCACCGCCACCGCTGCCGCCGCGTCCACCACCACCGCCGCCGCCGCGCGGACCATCGGTCTTGGGCCGGGCTTCGTTTACGTTGAGTGCGCGTCCGCCTACTTCCTTGCCGTTCAACGCCGTGATGGCTTTTTCAGCCGCGGCCTTGTCGCCCATTTCCACAAAACCAAAACCGCGGGAACGGCCAGTTTCGCGATCGGTGACGACTGACGCGCTGTCAACGTTGCCGTAGGGTTCAAACATCCCCCGCAGATCAGCTTCTGTGGTGCTGAACGAAAAGTTACCGACGAAAATCTTCATGTTTTGTATCCTCTTGGATGGTCAAGTTCTTGAGAGCTGTTCTCAGCAGAAATAGGCAGGCTGCAATAGTGACGGCAGGTCTATCCAGTCGAGGACAATCAATCGAAACCACATCCATGGTATCACGCAAAGGCACCCCCGTCTGTCGATATGGGCCATAAGACAGTTTCGGAAAACGCCAAACGCCTGGACGGCCCCGCAATGTTTACAATCATGCCCATGGGTTTTTCTGACTTTCACGGAAACCAGACGGTGGTCCGCCAACTGCGCCAGATGCTGGCCAGCCAGCGCTTTCCCAATTCCGTAATCCTCTCCGGACCGCAAGGAGCCGGCAAATACACACTGGCCCTGATGCTGGCACGGGCCATGAACTGCCTTCATCCAAAAGAGACAGACGGTCTGCCGGACTACTGTGGCGTTTGCGAAAACTGCCGCCGCATTGGCGAGTCCGCCGATCTGGACACCCGCTTTGCCGAAGCCGTGGAAGCCCGCGAAGGTTTGCGCGAGACTGACAAACGTGAAACCCGCATCATTATTCAAACGCATCCGGAAGTCATGGTCATTCCGCCCGATCCGCCACAGATGCTGGTCAAGGTGGACCAGGTGCGGCACGTGATCAACACCGTCCGCTATAAGCCGGCGGAAGCGCGACGGCGCGTGTTCATCTTCAGCGAGTCGGCGTTCATGAAAGAAGCCGCGAACGCGCTGCTGAAAGTCCTGGAAGAACCGCCCGACTACGCGACCATCTTCCTTCTGGCCCGCAATCCCGGCGAGTTGTTGCCGACCATCCGCTCGCGCTGCGTTATCTTCCCTCTCGGCGCGTTGCCGGTGGAAGAAGTTGAGCAGTATTTGGCAACTCAGCGCCCGGAGTGGAGCGTGCGGCAAAGACAACTGGCAGCCCGACTCAGCGGCGGCGCGCTCGGACGCGCACGCTCGCTTGACATGGAAGAATATGTGGCGTCGCGTAAAGACGCGCTGGCTTTGGTGACGTCAGCCGTGCGTGCGGCCGAACACTCTGACCTTTTCCGCACCACGGAAACCTACCGCGCCGGCGGTGAAGGCAAAGAAAAGACTGACAAGCTTCTTGGCGCCACGTACAGTCTGCTCAAGGACATGTTGTCGCTCACGTCGAACGCGCCGGAACTGGTGCGCAACATCGACATTCTGGGTGAGCTGAAATCGCTGGCTGCGGCCGTGGACTTCCAGTGGATCACGCAAGCGACCTACGCGCTCGACCAGGTCCACAGTGGCATGCGGCGCAACGTGCTGCGCCCGCTGTCATTGGACGCGTTTGCGCTGAGCATGGAGCGGTAGCGCCTAATACAACGACTTTTCCCCCTCTGGCCTGGTCTTCCATCTTCTATGCACCCAGAGCCACTGGTCGGGAAACCGCGTGGCATAGCTCTCAATCACTTTGTTGAAAGCCGTGGTGTTGGTAATGGCGTCCGCTTCGTCGTCGCCGGTGCTGACGAGTTTTACCGCAGGCTCCATGCAGATCTTGTACTTGCCCAGTTGCTTGTCCCAAATGCAGAAGCCGGGGACCACGGCAGCGCCGGTGTGTTGGGCCACGCGGGCAATACCCGTGGCGGTACATGCCGGGATGCCGAAGAAATCCACGAACATGCCCTGTGGCGGCGTCATGTTGGTGTCCATCAGGATGCCTACGACTTCCCCGTTCTTCAGCAACTTGAGCAAGCCGCGCGCGTAGTCCTGCTTGGAGAGCATCTTGTTGCCGTGCATGGTGCGATAGCGTTCGGAAAACTCCTCGATATAAGGATTGTCCAGCGGCCGCGCGACGATGTTCATCGGATGGCCGTACAGCGAGTGCGCGAACGAACTGATTTCCCATCCGCTGAAGTGCGCGGTAAGAAAGATCACGCCTTTGCCCAGGGCCTGCGCTTCCGCAAAATTATGGAAGCCTTCATACACGGCAACGCGCGGAAGATTCTCCAGGGTGTAGCGAGGGAAGAGACAGAACTCGGCAAGCTGGCGTCCAAGGCCAACGAACACACCACGAACGATTGTCTTCTTTTCTTTACGGCTTTTCCGCGGGAACGCCAGGTCCAGGTTGCGTAGAGCGACCTGCCGCAAACGAGCGTGCACGGCATAAACGAGAAGCCCAATGCCGATCCCGATCCCACGCGCGATGGGACGCGGCAACCAGCGCATGACGGACGCCATCAGCCAGACAGGAAAATACTCCAGCCGGTGCCGCATCGGGCTTCGTTTCTTGGCCATAGCCGTTGGGGACTTTGGACGGTACCATCCGGGGAAAGAATTTTCAAATCGCTGCGCCGTATGATGACGATACGCGCAAAGAAAAACGGGAGCGTTACGCTCCCGTTCTTCTCATCTCAACCTAAGTAAATTCACCTTTGTGATGTGCTCATCAGCCCTGGTCCCGGCGTCGGTGTAGGAGCCGGCGTTGGGGCCGGATCCGCCGGAGCAGCGGCTGGGGCCGGCGTTGTTGCCGGAGCGGTTGAAGTTGGCGGCGGATTCACCGGCACGTTGCTCTTGGCTTGCGGCGTGGACGCGCTGGTCTGCGCACCGGCGGCTTTGCGTACAGCAGAAACAAAAGGCTCGCCGTTCGGAGGCGTAGCCACGGCGCCTGTCAGAATTGTTTTGAACGGGACCATGCGGCCGTAAAGCTCACGCGTTGCGTCTTCGTCGGCGGTAATGGTTGAGCCGTTGATGGTCACGCCGGCAAACAGGCCGCGTGCACGCGAATAGGTCAGTACTTCCGCGCGCATCTTCCAATCGGTGGAGCCTTCCGCGTGGCGTCCTACGGGACCGGCGGCGGCGGAAGCGTCCAGACCGACTTTGAATTTGCTGCCCAGCAGCGCCTGCATGCCGCGATCATTCATGATCATCATCACCAGGTCCACGCCCTGTAGACCAATTTGAAAGCCAAAGCTGCCACCGGTCATGCTGAAGGGCGCGGGAGCGCTCCAGCCATTGTCGGTACGGCACGTGGCCATGCCACGTCCGTGGGCGCCGCCAAACACAAATCCGCCCTTGACCAGAGACGGCACTACGGCAACGCATTTTGCGGAACTCAGTATCTCCTCAGGAATGCCTTTGTCCGGGGTCGCCATGATTTCGCTAAGAACGGTGGCCGCGGATTCAACCCGGCCGGCTGCTGTTTCGCCCATCGCCAGACTGCTTAGGAGGAATGCAAACACAACTGCGCTGATAAATTTCTTCATAGTGTCCTCAAATTTGATTTTAGAGCACAGAAGCAGCTATGAAGAGGAGATGCGGGAAAATAATAAAGGGTTGGATACGGCGACCCTCGTGACCGTGTCCAACCCCCGTCTCCCAGGTTCTGTGGTAGGTGAGCAAAGTATCGCCGTACTCGATTTTCCGGGCAAGTAACCAGTGTTCGAAGCTGCGCTCAGGCCGGGTACATGTACTTTGAATCACCTGTCGTTTCACGCTGTACCATCGCCTGTGCCGGACTGGCCCATTGGCCACAAAACAGGCTAGTTCTGTATGTCCGCAAAAAACTGCAAGAATCTTGTGGCGTGAAACGTGTGCGCGAAGGCGACGCTGTTTGCGTCGGGTGATGGGTGAGTGGTTTTTCGTGGCCAGGTTGCAGCCGATGCATGGCGCAAAAAACCAAAGCCCGGCGCGATGCCGGGCTTCTGAAATACGCTTTGCGCGAAACTACTTTGCTGACGTCACCAGCGAATGCGTGATGGCGTGCACGGAAAGCGCGATGCGGTTCTGTACGCCGACCTTGCGCATCAGTTTTGCCACGTGGGCTTTCACGGTGCGTTCTTCAATACCCAGCACGGACCCGATTTCCTTGTTCGACCGGCCGGCTACCAGCAATTCCAAAACTTCTTTTTCGCGGTCGGTAAAGGTGACGCGACCCGCGGGAAAAATGCGTCCCGGAGACGAGGTAACGCGTTCAATAAAGATGGAGAGTACGCGGCGAGGGGCCCAAACAGAGCCTTGATTCACGATGCGCATGGCCTGGATAAACTCGGCCGGTGACGCCGCTTCATCCACGTAACCTTTGGCGCCGGCGGCCAGGGCCTTCAAAATTGTCTCGTCATCAGCGCCGCTGCCGGTGACGATGATACGCAGATCAGGACGCGCCGCTTTCAATCCCGCCATTACGTCAAAAAGATTTTGTCCGGCACGGGTGCCGAGCAACACGAGGTCAACATCCTTGCGTGGTCCCAGCTCTGCCAGGGTGCAGGCAATCAACTCCAGGTCCTGTTCCGTATCGAAAAGCGACTTCAGACCGATGAACCGCAACGGATCGCTTTCGACAACGGCAATGCGTATGGTTTTCTTGGACGTGGCTGTCTTCATCTAAAGAACTCCTCCGTGTACCATGGGCCCTGAAGCGAAATTGTATTAAGAAATTCGCGATTCAACCTAATGGTCGCATGAACCTTGGCCCCTGCCCGTTCTTTAGCAGGGTACATGTACGACGAGAGTAGCGCAACATTTCCCGCTTTTTTACCGGGGTTTACTCGGCTGGCTACCCGCCAATGGATGGTTGCAAGTTTGGTTCATCGCAATGCGATATAGTTGCCGGATGTCCACGCGGGTCTCTAAGGTTGAATTGCTCCCGGTCTTAAGTAGTTTGTTCAATTCTCGCGAAACGGTCCCGGCTGGATACTGACTTCACGTTAAGATCCAATCTCTAAAGTTTCAGC
>JANXPR010000475.1 GCA_025357215.1 Acidobacteriaceae bacterium
CAATCACCGACATGCCGCGAGCCTTGATCAAAGCCCGGACCGCGAAACGTATATCCTGCCAAACAGTCGTGAGCATCTTGTTACCCTCCGCGCGGATCGGCACCGCGAACTGGCCATCCCGATCAGCGCAATTTCCCTTCCAGATTGGACGGCCTAGGTTTGCTTCGGGAATCAAGCACATACGAATTCCGTGGCACGCCATTGCCCACAGGAGCGTTCGTTCATGGCATATTGGCGTTCGAAACCGGGCACTGCTTCGGATATACTCCGCAGCGACGCGACCTTTGTCTAAACACCATGGCAACCAGCGAATCCATCCCCACGACAGAACAGAGTACTGGCTGCGCCAACTGCAGCTCGGATCTGCACGGCGGCTATTGCCACCTCTGCGGCGAAAAAAAAAATCACGGTCACGATCTCACGGTGAAGCATTTCTTTCTGCATGCGGTGCACGAGTTTACGCATCTGGATTCCAAGGTTTTTGCCACCGTCCGCTACCTATTCACTCGCCCGGGATTTCTTACGCAGGAATACATTGCCGGGCGCAGATCCCGATACATGAAACCGCTGGCTTTGTTTCTTATTGGCAGCGCGTTGTACTTACTGGTGGGTTCCTTCGTGATGCTCTCTCCCTTTGACGTGCACCAACTGAGTAAGGCTGACAAGCGGGGGCAGCTTGACGCCGCCTGGACCAAACTGGCGGAGAAGAAAAAGGTCCCCAAGGAAGTAATCATTGACCGGGTACAGGAAACGATGCACAAGATAACCACCGCGGCTCTGCTAGCTGACGTGTTGGCCATGGCTTTGCTGCTTGCAGTGCTATTCCGCGGACACTACTTTGTGGAGCACTTGGTATTCTCGCTTCATTTCATGTCGTTCACTTACCTTGCTTCTATTCTGGCTTCGCCCCTTTATGCCTTCAGGACCCCTGCCACCTGGCAATCCATCGTACTGACCGTGGCCGTGTCAACGGCCTACGTGACATATCTGGTCATCGCCTTGCGAAGGGTTTATGGGGAAGGTCTGGGCGTCTCAGTACTAAAGGGAATCGTTTCCTACGCTGTTACTCAGGCCGCCATGATTTTCACGGTGATCGTCGCCTTCGTGTTGGCTATCATTCGCGCCGCCAAATCCTGACTCGCGTCTTTTTCGCGCGCCGGACCATGTTCCCGATTCATGACCCCAAAAGAAAAAGCACGGCTGGATTGGCCGCGCTTCTCTTTGTTCCCTTATCAGTGCGGGAACGCAACGCCGATATTTAGTTCTTAGAACCTGATCCCGATGCTTGCTATCGGATAGAACTTCACAATCGAAGTATCCTTATTCAGTTTGTTTTGTTCATTCAGGATCTGCGCCTGGATGGTCGGGTCCGTGGCGGCATTCACGCAAGCCAGCCCGGTGACGGGATCACAAGCCGTCCCAGCCAGGCTCAGCGCGATCTTAGGCGCTCCCTGGAACACAATGCCGAAATCGTGAAAGATCGTGAAGTGATGGTTGTGCGGAATCGGGTTCCCAAACCCGAACATCACCATGGGCGCGCCCTTGTTCACCGTCAGCTTGCCGGTGCCGTGAATCGGATCGGCTGGACTGCTGCGCACGGAAATGCTGCCCAGGTCAAAATTCTGTCCGCCCGGCACATTGGCCGTGGCGATGACCTGGTTGCCGTTATAGATCAGAGCGCCCGGGCTGATATGGAACCAGTCACCCAGTGGAGTAACGTCGGCCAGTACTTCCGCTGACCGGTAATGCAGTGACGCATCGTAGTGTATGCCGCTGGCGTTGAAGCCGTGGCTCACGTTCAATCCGCTAAAGCCTCCGCGGACGTTGAGGAAACGGTTAATAGAAACTCCGGCATCCACCCCCACGCCCAGCGACGAAAATTTCACAACCATACCCGGACGCGGACGGAAAAGCATATCGGATTCACCCATCACCACCGGCGTTGGCGCTTCCGGCAGCGCGGAGCCGGCCGCTGCCACGGGCGCGCCATCATCATTTACCGCAGCATTACATATTGCAAATCCGTAATACGCGCGTGCGGGCTTTGCGCATGCCAATGCAAAAGCCGTCAATAGAATCGTTGCTAGAATTCGCTGTCTCACGGCACTCCTCGCCCCGGAAAATCCTGGGCAAAAAACACTCTCTCAAATTGGGCTTTAGTTCACGCGATTATGTTGTTCCCGCGAGGCGGGGTCAAATGACGTTGGGACAAAGGCCTGGTAACCACCAAGGAATTATGGCTTTGTAATACCTTAAGCCAAAGCTTCCTTTCCTTCTTGTACCTTGCATAAATTTAGTTGCTTCGAGCGCAGGGCGCGCTTATAGACTAAGCTCCACGATTCCAGACGAATGTATTCATCGTGGAGACCTTGAAACTAATGTTCCGCCCGATATCCTGCTGGCCTCTCAAGTCCACCGTGCCGTTCGTGTATAGCGTTGCCTTGTTCTTGTTTTTCTCATGCATGTTGGCCACTAGCCAGTCGCCTGCGTCCCCGGGCGCTAGCGCCGATGCCGGTGAATCGCTCAAGCCCGGCGTGGTAATAGAAAAAATTGACAACCCTTACGCCGGGACCGAGCAGGCAGGCATGAAGGCGGGCGATGTATTGCTGCGCTGGTCGCGCGCGGGCAATCACGGTGAGCTTACTTCTCCTTTTGATATCTATAAGGTTATCTCCGAGCAATTATGGGTTGGTCCCGTTGAGTTTGAAGGCTTCCGTGGATCGGAGCAACGCAAATGGACGGTTGCCAAGCAATACTGGGCCACGCTGTTGCGCCCCAACTTCCCGGACAGAACTCTCGCCGCCTATCGCGAAGGCACCGCTCTTGCTCAAGCAGGCGAGTTGGTTGAGGCCGGCAAGCGCTGGCGCGCCGCCGGAGACGAAGCCGTAAAGACCCAACCCTCCTGGGTCCGGACCTGGTTTATTGAGCAGGCCGCAAAGGCTTTTGCCGATGGACAGCTCTGGAAAGAAGCCGAGGCTGGCTACCTGGAAGTGATTGCCCAGTCCGCCGAAATTGGATTGGCCGTTGAGGCCAACTTCCTGTACGAGTGGGGGCGAGACTTTCAACTGAGAAGCGATTGGGCCTCGGCCGAAAAGTACTACGCTCTGGCGTTCGATAAGAGCCTGCAGGCGGGTTCGCGCAATTTTGCCGGAGGCCTCATGAATACCCGCGGGCTCGTCGCCAGGTCTCGCGGCGATCTTAGCCTGGCGGAACAATATCTATGGAAAGGCTGGGAACTTCGCGAGAGTGTTGCACCCGGCAGCCTGGCAGCCGCCAGTAGTTTCATCAGTCTGGGTATTGTTATCTCCGACCGTGGTGATTTGGAAAAGGCCGAGGAGTACTACAACAAAGCCCGCGCGGCTTATGATAAGGTGGCGCCCGGATCAGTGGGACTCGCCTACATCCTCGACGACCTCGGGGAACTGAATGAGACTCGCGGCGATCTGGCCAAAGCCGACGCCTACTTGCGCCAGTCCCTGGCGATCATGGAAATCAAAGACCCCGGTACGCGTGAACACGCCACCGTATTAAACAGCCTTGCCGGCATCTCTGATTTGTCCGGCAACGGCACTGAAGCGGAGACGCTCTCGCAAAAAGCCCTGGCCATCATGCAGAAGTTGTTGCCGGAAGGCAGCCCGGAAGAAGCCAGCAGCTGGGAGAAGCTCGGCAACCTGGCCATGCACCGGAATGATTTGAGCACCGCGGAACAGGATTTGCTCCGGGCTTTGGCCATCAAGGAAAAAGTAGCAGCTAACACGCACGATATCGCAGACACGCTCCATAGTCTGGGCTACTTGAATTTTTACCGTCACGATTTGGAAAAAGCTGACGCCTACTACCGCCGTGCGCTCGCGATTCGCGAAAAGCTTGCCGCCGGAAGCATCCAGCATGCTGAGAGCCTGGCAGCCATCGCCCAGGTCCTTCGCCGCAGAAACCAGATACCGTCCGCTGCCCAATATTACGATCAAGCTTTGACTGCCCTGGAAAGCCAGACTGCCCGGCTAGGTGGGACCACGGACGTTCGCGCCGGATTCCGCGCCCGCCATGAAGCCTACTATCGCGAGTACATCGATCTTCTCGTGGGACAAAACCAAACTGCCCGCGCGTTTGACGTCCTGGAGCGCTCGCGCGCCCGCACCCTGCTGGAAACCTTGGCCGCCGCGCATATTGACGTCCACCAGGGTGTCGATCCGGCTCTGACAAAACAGGAGCGTTCGTTGCAGGCCGACATTCGGGCAAAATCTAACCGCCGTATCGACTTGCTCAGCGAGCAGCACAGCGAGCAACAAATCACGGACGTTGAAAAAGAAATCAGCAGCCTCACGACCGCGTACAACGAAGTTGAAGCTCAGATTCGCGCCGGCAGTCCCGGCTATGCCGCTCTCACCCAACCCCAGCCTTTGGGTGTGGAGGCCACCAAGAAAGAACTGCCGGACTCCAACACCATCCTGCTCGAGTACTCGCTGGGCGAGGAACGCAGCTATTTGTTTTCAGTCACCGCCAACTCCTTGCAAGCTTACGTTTTACCGGCACGGTCAGAAATCGAGAAGCAGGCCCTGCACGTCCGTGAGCTTCTCACCGAGCGCAACCGCGCGGTAAAGGGCGAATCTGAAGCCCAGAAGCTCGAGCGCTGGCGCCGCGCAGAACGGGCTTATGGTCCAGCCGCGGCGCAACTGGGCCGCGTTCTTCTGGGCCCCGTTGCCGGAACCATGAAAGACCATCGCCTGGTCATCGTGGCCGACGGCGCATTGCATTACATTCCTTTTGCGGCGCTGCCTGAACCGGGCGCACTGCCTGCTCAGCCCCTCGCCGTAAAACATGAAATCGTGACTTTGCCTTCCGCTTCTGTCCTGGCGTTACTCCGGCAGCGCAACCAGTCCCGAAAGCCCGCTCCACTGGACGCGGCGGTACTTGCCGATCCCGTTTTCGAAAAAGACGATTCCCGCATCGCCGGTCTCGCCAAACCTCCAGTCGGTTCGCAGACGCTGTCTTCCAGCCTGCTGACTCGCTCGGCCCAGGATTTTGGTTTGGAACGCGACGGACGCCTCTCGCTACCTCGTCTCCGTTTCTCGCGTCTTGAAGCGGACGCCATCTACCGTCTCACGCCTCCGGGAAGAGGCATGGAGGCCGTTGATTTTCAGGCCAGCCGGGAAGCAGCCATCAACCCGGATCTGGCGAAGTACCGTATCATCCACTTTGCCACGCACGGACTGCTGAACAGCCAGCATCCGGAACTCTCTGGCCTGGTTTTTTCGCTGGTCGATAAGAACGGCCAGCCGCAAGACGGCTTCCTTGGCTTGCAGGACATTTACAACCTGAATCTTCCCGCCGACCTGGTGGTCCTCAGCGCCTGCGAAACCGGCTTGGGAAAAGAGATCAGCGGCGAAGGCTTGGTGGGACTCACGCGCGGCTTCATGTACGCCGGCGCTACGCGCGTGGTGGCCAGCTTGTGGAACGTTTCTGACGTCGCCACGTCCAAGCTGATGGCAGAGTTCTATCGGGCTATGGAAAAAGACCACATGCCGCCCGCGGCCGCGCTTCGCACCGCGCAAATCTCATTGCTGAAGCAACCGCGCTGGAGCCATCCTTATTATTGGGCCGCGTTCCAGATTCAAGGGGAGTGGAAATAGAGCTGAGCTGGTGAGCTTATAAAATCTTAGTATTCGCTTGACTTACGCTTCTGTTTGTGATACTATAAGCTGTTTATTTTCATATAGTTAAATGCGGATGCGCGAGAGACAAGCGAATCGTCAAAGGAAAGGTCCAGGCGAGAACTCCCTGAAGCGGCATGAGGTATCTGAATCGCCCTCGGGATGTTTCG
>JANXPR010000348.1 GCA_025357215.1 Acidobacteriaceae bacterium
TCCAGGGCCTGGCGGGCGGCTTCGGTATCGCCCTTGGCTGCTCTGGCCATCGCATAAAAAACCGTATTGCCTTCATTGAAGTCGCTGTCTTTCCATTGCGGCGTGAAATCCTTGATTCTTCCCGTGGCGCGCAAGAGGAGCAAATGCTCATCCTCATTGCCGATAAACTTTGCCGAACGTTCGGCTAAGAGCGCTTCAGCTTGTTTTGCTTTGCCCATCCGGACCAGACACACATAGTCCAAAATAATTCCCTGGGGAGAATCCGGCTCTCCCGCTTGCCGGGCGACACCCAACAGCCTGTGCGCCTCAGCGTAGTTGCCTTCAAGAAAATACGTTATAGCCAGGAAGCCTTCGATCGGGTCCTTGGAGTCCTGCTTGTGCGCAAGCATGAATTCATTGCGCGCGCCGGCAAAATCCCGTTTGAAGAGCAATGCGTAGCCCAGATAAACATGGGGATCGATGGTGAAGCCCGAATCGGAACCGGGCTGGCATTTTTCCACACAGTGGCGGAACAGAGCCACTGAGCGGTCGTAATCTCCGTGACGCAAGAAAAAGAAGCCGGCACCTTCAATCACATGGAGGTCGTCAGGATCGCGGGCCAGAGCATCGGCCACCACGCGGGCATCACAGTCCGCGCCCGGACGGCAAAGGTACCAAACGGCGCCCACCGCCGCTTCGTCCGGCCCAGGACCCAACAGGTTTTTGAGCTCCTGCGTGGACCCGGTAAAAACTCCGTTGGCGTGCTGGGATTCGGGTGAATTGCTTTCCAGCCATTTTGCGTTGAGGTCCGCCATGCGGATGAAATCCTGCTGCGCCCACACGCGGCCGATCAAATGGACGGAGATCATACCGTTACCCATGTCCTGTGGCGCAACATCCTTACCCGCCACTTTCATGGTTCGCAACGTGGAATCAAAAAATGTCTTGTTTCCCAGGTTCAGCAGACATCCCTGATAAGAGGCCTCGCGGGCTTTTTCTTTGCTTTGTTCATTGTCCTGCGTGTCCACGGTGTAGCAGCCAGGTTTGTCGGCGGTGACTCTCCAGTGATTGCCGGTCTCGCCGGCGCTGGCGTTTTCCAAAGTCTTGCTGACCCACTCGCCTTCCAGCCGGGGCTCGCTGACCAGTTTGTCGTCACTGGTATACAGCGGCCGCACACTGGCCATGGGACGCGAGCCACAACCAACGGACAACACACAAAGAACCAACGCGGAGACAGCAAGAGTCAGTTTCACGCAGCATGCCCCTTTCACTCCAGGCAGACCTTGCCTGGAGTTGCCACTCAAGCATTGTAGTCGGCGGTAGAAAGGCCAGCGTGGCAGATCTGCTCTTGCAGATTAAGAGTCAGGCGTGGGGCGGCCATCCAGTTTGCAAGTTCGGGTTATGATAGAACGATTGCGGTTGTCTGCCAGTTCTATTCCGGACGCTTTTCAGAACGGCAGGGCCGCGGCAAAGGTGGGGGACGGAAATGTATTTTGAACAGTTTTTTCTGGGATGCCTGGCGCACGCTTCTTACCTGATTGCTTCGGATGGCGAGGCAGCTATCGTCGATCCCCAGCGCGACGTGGATATTTATCTGCAAGCCGCAGCCGAACGCGGACTGAAAATCCGCCACATCTTTGAAACCCACCTGCATGCTGATTTTGTTTCCGGACATCTGGAACTTGCATCGCGCACCGGCGCCACCATTTATATCGGTGAAAAGGCTGAAGCCGCGTTTCCGCATGTAGCGGTGACCGATGGATTTGAGCTCAAGATGGGCTGCGTGAAAATCTCAGCGCTAGAGACTCCTGGCCACACTCCGGAAAGCGTCTGCCTGGTGATCACGGACGAAGAAAAATCGCCCGAACCGTGGGCCGTGCTCACCGGAGATACACTTTTCCTCGGTGACGTGGGCCGTCCTGATCTTTCCAAGGCTTATAGTTCGCAGCAACTCGCTGGGATGCTGTATGACAGCCTGCATGGCAAGCTGCTCAAGTTGAAAGATGACGTTCTCGTCTATCCCGCGCACGGAGCGGGCTCGCTGTGCGGACGCAACATGCGCGCGGACCGCTTCTCCACTCTGGGCACCGAGCGCCTTACCAACTACGCGCTTCAGATTAAAGATCGCGATGAATTTGTCCGCCAGCTGACGACGAATCTGCCGTCGCGTCCGGAATATTTTTTGCAGGACGCGCAAATCAACCGCCAGGGCGCGCCATCACTCGGGAACCTGCCGCCGCTTGAGAAGATTTCTCCGCGGGAACTTCAAGCTTTGATTGCGGAAGGCGTGTTTGCCCTGGATGTTCGCGCCAACGCCGAGTTTGTTGAAGCCCACGTGCCGGGCTCGGTGAACATCGCGCTCAGCGGACAGTTCGCGTCATGGGCCGGAATCGTACTGGGACTGAGCGCTCGTCCGGTGCTGATTGCCGATTCCGATGAACAGTATTCAGAAGCGCGGCTGCGTTTGGCGCGTGTGGGGATCGAAGATCCGCGTGGCTATCTGGAAGGCGGCATTGTGGCCTGGAAACAAGCTGGCCTTGCGCTGGCGGAAACGCTTCAGATCACTGCGCAGGAGTTGCAAGCAAAGATCAAGGCGGGCCAAATGCAGGTGCTCGATGTCCGTCGCGAGCCGGAGTGGCAATCCGGGCATATTGCTGGAGCCACTTGGTGGCCGCTCGATAATTTCAAAGTAGCCGCGCCGGAAATTGATGCCGCAGTTCCCTTGGCTGTCCACTGCAAGGGCGGATACCGCAGCGTGACAGCATGCAGTTTGCTGGAACGCGCCGGCCTGCAAAATGTCGTCAACATCATCGGCGGGTTTGACGCCTGGCAGCAGAGCGGATTGCCCGTTGAAGTGGCCGAGCCGGAAGTGCAAAACAAGTAAGTGGATATTCCCGGCTCAGAGTTGAGACCTTTTGAGAAAACAGCAAGTTCCGGATGGAGGAAAGAATGTCTGCCTATCTATTGAATTTGATTTTTGCGAACCCGGGAAACGCCAGCTCAGCAACCGGTTTATTCAACGACTACAGCGCCACTGCTCCGGTGGGCGCTCAATCCAAGGCCTGGTACACCATTCCCGCGGGCTGGCCGAACCCCGGGCTCCCAGGGCCGGGACAGGTGAACCAGTTGGCAAATCTCACGACCTGGGGACAAAGCGTTGCACCCATCCCCGATAAGCCAGCTTCAGGGCAGCAGGACTTCGGCTGCTTGCTGGGAGATTCCATCTACATTCGCGTGGCGGCAGACAGCTCGTGGAATCCGATGCCAAATAATCTTGACGGACTAGTGGCGGCATTTGGGCGGCCCAACGGCAACCATCACGACGGAGACAGCATTGCGTCACCTTTCGGCTTGGGCACCAGGACGGGAGGCGGGCAAAACTCCCCGAGCAGCTATAGCGCGCTGGTCACGCCAGCCAACGGAGTCAATGCGCCATTGTCGGACAATTCCTGGATTCTGTACCTGGGAGCAACCTATCAAAATGCCCCAGGCAGAGGCGGCAGCCGCTGTCCCGGCGGCAAATGCACGTACTCCTTCATTGTGGGCGCGGGCTTTTGGCAAGGGCCAAATCTCTACACTTACGGCCACGATCCCAAGATTATTGTGGGTCCAAGTAACAAGTAGCTTGCCGGGATCGAAATGAAATATGCCGGCTCTCCGGCGCTGTAGAAAAAATCAGCGCCGGAGCGAAACGCATAGATCTTTAAGAAATGATCTTTAAGAAATAGATCTTTAAGAAATAGATCTTTAAGAAAATAGACCTTAGAGAAAAAGGAAGCAACACTTCATCGCGCTGACGATTCCTTCAGCGAAATTTGATTTCGATATCGAAATATTCTTTCAAGTGTGACCGACTTCATCACAATTTGACCGGACAGCATCAACCTGCCTACACTCGGAATAGTCTTCCCGGGCCATGCTCTTTCCGAACGTCCGCTCCCAGAAAAATTTCCCGCGTGCGCGAGCACCAATAGAAAGTGAGAACAGCAATGGCTGGATATCTCCTGAATTTGACCGTCAAGATGCCTACCTCGGCCACCAATGCCGACGCCCTCTTCAATGCCAACAGTGTCGACCGCACATCCAGAATGTGGTATCAGGTTCCGTCCAACTGGCCGGGATCTCCCTATGACCCGAACTCCCCAGTCTCGCAACCTGCCCCGGTGACTACCTGGCCACAGACCGCTCCCTACCCGGTACTCGATGACGCAAACATCAACTGCATTCTGGGCGATGACGTTTACATGCGTATAGCTCCTGACGCCAGCTGGCCGAAGTCGAAAAGCGGCAACAATCTTCTGATTGGCTTTAATGCTGTGTTCGGCCGTCCGGCCACTTCGGACCACGGTGGGGCCACCATGGCCACGCCTTTTGTGATACCCAAATGGGCTGGGCCGGGGAACAACTCGCCGCTCACAATGTTTTCGGGACCAGTGGCAGTACCCACATCCACGGATGGCTCTTCCATCTACTACCTGGGGAAGGCCGCGCAGAACGTAGTCGGCGGAATAGAACGTGGCCACGGTGGAAACCAACCTACTTGTAATTACTCCTTCATTGTCGCCGCGTATCTGGCGTACCCCAATGTCGAAGGCTGGAGCTTTGGCCACGATCCCAAGATTATTGTGGGCCCCAGCAACAGGTAGAAATCCAGCGCTTATTTTGCCGGCTGGCTGGTCAGCAGAGACTGGTAGCGGGCGTCAGTACGAAGAGCGATGAATTCCGGCTCAATCTTGATCTCCTTGGGAGTTGATCCGGCTTTCAGCGCCGCGGAGAGCGTGCCGAGTGCCGTGTCACGCTCTCCGCAGAGTTCATGCACTACGGCGGAGTCCAGCAGAACAGCGGCCGTTTTCCCAGAGGCAGCGTCAACATTTTTTATTTCCGCTAACGCGCCTTCTTTGTCACCGCTCTTGGCCAGATAGAGGGCAAGAGTCGACCGTGTTTCCAGATCGTCAGGCTTGGCGGCAATCTCTTCGCGAACCAGGCGAATAGCATTCTGATACGCTGCACCGGCTTTGGCCCGCTGGCCCGGCGCCCAGCGGTAGGCGTCCCCCAGATTGCCCCAGACCAGATAATTGTTCGCATTGAGCTTCACCGCTTTTTCAAAAGCCGCTACGGCGTCAATATAGCGTCCCTGGGAGAAGCGCAGAGTACCCAGATTGCTAAAGTTGTCGGCCGCGGGCTTGATCTCCAGGGAGCGCTGCAATGCTGTTGCAGCATCTTCGTCGCGGTCCAGCATCATGTAAACCCCGGCAAGGTTGTTCAGAACGAAGTAATTATCCGGTGTAAGTTTTTTTACCTGTTCCCAGGCAGTGGCAGCCTGAGGATAACGCGCAGTCTTGTAGTACAGCAGGCCCAGGTTCATGGGGGCACGCCAGTCCACCGGATCCAGGGCCACGGCGCGAGTCAGTTCCTCTTCCGCCTGCTTGCTCTTGCCGGTTGCATTCAAGAGAATCCCTAGCCAGCTGTGCGGCGTTGCGCTTCGGGGATCAAGGTCCGCGGCTTTATGAAACTCCCTTTCCGCTTCGCCGTTCCTGTTGGCGAGCATGGCAGCCAGGCCAGCAGCCATGTGAGAGTCGGCCAGATCACTATTCAGATGCAAGGCGCTGGCCGCTGACTGCGCGGCCAGCCTGGCCCACTGCTGGTCAGCGTGCAAACGATTCTTTTCATAGTAGGCGAACGTCAAGCTGGCGTAAGCGGGCGCGTAATCCTTGTCCAGTTCAATCGCACGATTCAAGAGCTTAATGGAACCGTCCAGGTTGTCGGCCCGGTCCCAGCGGTCCAGGTAAGTCTGGGCCAGGGCACGCAGGGCAAAAGGATTATCCGGCGCCACGGCTGTCGCAGCGGTGCTGGAGGGCTGTGCCTTCGAGAACCACTCACTGATGGTGTGGCGTACTGTCGGAATCGCGGCGATCGCAGCCGCCATGATCACCACAACCATGGCGAGTTCGATTTTCCAGCGGCGGCTGGATTTTTTTGCGGGCGCGTCCGAAGCAGAGACCGCGGCGCTGTGCGGCAACGTGGCCTTAACCGACGGCGCCACGGTGAAAGTAGGCATGGTGCGCGAAGAATCAGATAATTTATGAACGGCTGCCACGGCGCGCAGGTCACGACTGATTTCCGCCGCGTGCTGATAACGGTCTGCCGGAGCCTTATGCAGACAGCGGCCAACAATGTTTACCAGATCTTTCGGCAGGTCGGGGCGCAGGTAGCCAACATCTTTGGGCGCGCCGAAATGCAAAGCGTGCATCACAGCCAGCAGATTCGCGCCTTCAAACGGCAATTGCCGCGTGAGCATTTCAAAGAAGACGACGCCGAAAGAAAAAATATCGGAGCGGGCGTCCACTGGTTCGCCGCGGGCCTGCTCGGGGGACATATAAGAAAGAGTTCCAACCGTGGTGCCGGGCGTGCTGACCAAAGCGATGGAGTGTGTGACCCCGTCATCCGTGCCCGTGGCAGCAGCAGCGGTTTCCAACTTGGCCAGACCGAAATCCAGCACCTTCACCAGGCCGTCTTCGGTGACCATGATGTTGCCGGGCTTCAGGTCGCGATGAATAATCCCCGCGGCATGCGCCTTGGCCAGGGCTTCCGCGATCTGGGTGGCATAGGCCACGGAGTCAGCGTCGGCGACCGGGCCTTGGCGGAGAAGTTCCCCCAGAGTGCGTCCCTTCACGTACTCCATGGCAATGTAGGCAATGCCGTTGAAGAAGTCGCTCTCGTAAATCGTAATAATGTTGGGATGGTTCAATGCAGAAGCCGCACGGGCTTCACGCAGAAAACGTTGGCGGGCAACTTCGTCAAAACTTCGGTCTGAAGGCAGGACTTTGATGGCCACGTCGCGATGCAAGCGCGTATCCTGGGCACGATAGACTTCTCCCATGCCTCCGGCGCCCAGCGGCGCGATGATTTCATAAGGGCCGAGTTTTGATCCGGCAATCAGCATTGAAGTCCGTCAAAAAAAAAGCTTCGTTGCAGCCAGGCACGCGGGTAGGTTTTCGTACCCCCAAAGCCCACCGAGTCTGGAAATACCAGCGCTAAAGCTATCAATATGTTGCCTAAAATGGGGAACTCGAAGGGGTAGGTGCTCCAACAATCTGGCCGAATTATAGCGCTGGAGTCTTTGGCCTCACAAGAATCAACCGTGGTTCATGGGGAACAGCATGGAAAGCGAAAGTATTACGCCTGGTGCGTATATAAATCGCAGGCAATTCGCTCCGCTAAGCTTCTTTCCTGTAAACTGGCGCGGCAAAGCAATAGCAACTGGCCATTAGCAATTAGCAATTAGCAATTAGCAATTGGCAATTGGCAATTGGCAATTGGCCGCACCTTTCCAAATGAGACAAATTATGAAAATTCGCTTTCTCGCAGCTGCGTACATCATTGCCTCGCTCGCTTTCATTCAACTCTCAGCTCAGAATTCAGCGCCGGCAGCCGCCAAACCCGCAGCAGAGAAGAATGCCGACCGACCGCTGACCACGTTCCCCTACACACCCAGCCTTGACGTCCCTTCCATGGACAAATCGGCAGACCCTTGCGGGGATTTTTACCAGTACACTTGCGGCGGCTGGATTAAGAACAATCCCATCCCCAGCGACCAGGCCGCATGGAGCGTGTACGGAAAGCTGGCGCAGGACAACCAGCGCTTCCTATGGGGCGTACTCGAAGACCTGGCCAAAAAGACCAGCGGGCGCAACGCGTCGCAACAGAAAATTGGCGACTATTTTGCCGCGTGCATGAATGAACCGGAAATCGAAAAGCTGGGCGCCGCTCCCCTTAAGCCACTGCTGGCGGAGATTGCCGCGGTGAAGACCAAGAAAGAGTTGGCCGAACTGCTGGCGCACCAACATCTGCTAGGCAATGAAGGACTACTCTTTGGTTTTGGCTCAAACCAGGACTATGAAAACTCGTCGGAAATAATTGCGTTCGCCGTGGCCGGCGGAATAGGACTACCGGACCGCGACTACTACACCAAGGACGACGCCAAGTCGCAGGAGATCCGCGCGAAATATAAAGTCCACGTAGCCAAGATGCTGCAACTGCTGGGCGACTCGCCGGACGTAGCAAAGAACGAAGCTGACACGATCATGGAGATCGAGACCGCCCTGGCCAAAGCGTCACTCACGCGCGTGGAGCAACGCGATCCGCACAACCTGTTCCACAAGATGGACCGCAAGAATCTTCAGGCGCTCGCACCGGGATTTGAGTGGGACACCTATCTAAAGACCATCGGCCTGCCCGCGGCAGACGTCTTCAACGTAACCGAACCCAAGTTTTACCAAGAGTTAAACAAGCAACTCGCAGACAACTCGTTGGACGATTTGCGCGCTTACCTGCGCTGGCACGTGGCCTCAGCCAATGCGCCGTTCCTCGCAAAAAACTTCGTGGAAGAAAACTTTGACTTTAACCGGCGCACGCTGCGCGGCGTAAAGGAAATCCAGCCGCGCTGGAAACGTTGCGTGGGACTGGTGGACCGCCAACTAGGTGAAGCGCTGGGGAAGGAGTTTGTGAGCCGCACGTTTACCGAGAAAACCAAACAAGACACGCTCAAGATGACCAAGCTGGTTGAAAAAGCCATGGAAGACGACATTAACCAACTCACATGGATGGGTCCGGAAACCAAGAAACAGGCGCTGGAAAAACTGCACAGCGTCGTCAACAAGATCGGCTATCCGGACAAGTGGCGCGACTACAGCACAGTGGAAATCAAGAGCAATGACTTTCTGGGCGACGTACACCGCGCGGCAAGTTTCGAAACTAAACGCCAACTCGCTAAAATCGGCAAGCCGCTGGACCGCGGCGAGTGGGGCATGACTCCGCCAACCGTGAATGCTTACTATGACGGGCAGATGAATGACATCAACTTCCCGGCCGGTGTTCTGCAGCCGCCGCTGTACGATCCCAAACTGGACGACGCGCCGAACTACGGCAACACCGGCGGCACCATTGGCCACGAACTCACCCACGGTTTTGACGATGAAGGCCGGCAGTTTGACGCCAAAGGCAACCTGCGCGACTGGTGGACCAAGGAAGACGGCGAGCAGTTTGAAAAACGCGCACAGTGCGTTGTGGACCAGTACGCCACTTACACGATTGTTGACGACATCAAGATCAACAGCAAACTTACCGAAGGCGAAGATGTGGCTGACCTGGGCGGGCTGGTCCTGGCCTATATGGCGTGGAAAGCCAACACCATGAGTCAACATCTGGAAAATCGCGACGGATTTACACCCGACCAGCGTTTCTTCATCGGCTACGCGCAGTGGGCTTGCGAAAATAACCGTCCGGAGAACCAGCGCGCCAACGCCATCACCGATCCGCACTCGCCGGGCAAGTACCGCGTGAACGGCCTGGTGATCAACATGCCCGAGTTCCAGAAAGCTTTCGGCTGTAAAGCCGGACAGCCGATGGTCCGCGAGAACCGCTGCCGGGTTTGGTAGCGCAACATTGTTCACACAACCCTGGTAACGCAACCTAATTAACGAAACCCTGGCAACGAAACTTTGGTAGCGCAACCCCAAATCCGCGAAGGCTCCGTGCTGCTGGAGATTTGCCTGGACTCAGTTGAGTCCGCGGTGAACGCCGAACGCGGCGGAGCCGAACGCGTGGAGTTGTGTGCCGGTCTGCCGGAAGGCGGCACCACGCCCAGCGCGGGCATGATGGCTGCGGTACGGCAGAAGATCAAGATCGGAATGCAAGTAATGATTCGTCCGCGAGGCGGCGACTTCTGCTACAGCGCGGACGAATTCGGCATCATGCAGCGCGACATCCTGATTGCCAAGCAACTGGCGGCAAGTGGCGTGGTCTTCGGCATTTTGAACGTTGACGGAACCATGGATAAAGAGCGGATGCGGCATCTGGTCGAGCTGGCGCGTCCGCTTAAATCTACTTGTCATCGCGCGTTTGACATGACTAGCGACTTCACGCAGGCCCTGGATGACTTGATCGAGGTGGGCATGGACCGCGTGCTCACTTCCGGCGGAAGAAAAAATGTAGTGGACGCCATGCCCACGCTCGCACAGCTCGTCCAACATGCCCAAGGCCGGATTTCGGTGATGGCTTGCGGAGAACTTTCCAAATCCAACGCGAAGGCCGTGATCGCCTACAGCCACGTGCGCGAAGTCCACGCCGGGTTGAACACCACCGTGACCAGCGCGATGAAGTTCCGCAACCAGAAGATTGCGATGGGCACCCTGTCTGACGCGGAATACCAGCACCAGGTCACCACGGAAAACAGCGTGCGTGAGCTGCGGATAGCCATCGATAGCGCGTAAAAAAAACACACTCCACGAATTCTTGCGCTAGGATTTGCATGACATGCATGGCGGACGCAAAACCCACGACTTTCCCAACGGAACGCCCTTCGCGATTAGCCTGTTCTACGTCGGGTTCCTGATCATTGGCCTCTGCTGGGTGTTTTTTGCGAAAACAAGCTGGTTGGTTGGCGGGAGTATCTTTGCGGCTTTCATGGCGCTGGGGATTGTGTATTCCAGAGTTCTTGCCGCTTATGAACGCGCTGGGATTGCAGTTCGCTTGCCGGAAAAGCAAGAACCATCCGCGCACATTGGCCCAACGCCTTGCCCCATACGCGCGATACACTATGCGTTTTTTGTCCTGGTGGCCGTCATGCTCGTTTTCGGGTTTGCTCCACTACCTTTGGCCGCGGCAAGGCAAGGAATCATTGCTTCCGTCGTGGGCTTGTTTGTTTTAACCTTCCTTCATTTCGTATTCCACTTGCGTTATATTCCCAGCGGCCCAACTGAACCAACCGCTGAGCCGGCGAGATCGCAATCCAAAAACCCCTCCAACTGAGCTATTAAGCAGAGCGGGCGGCACCCTCCAGCCCTATGACAAGTGTCATCTCCGATTGATGACACTCTCCACTTATTGTTTTCCCCTGCCGCCGCGATACTCCTTGTGTGATTGAGCACGTTCACCTGAGACCAAGGAGACCACCCATGAGCTTTGCAACCCAAAGGTTCGCAACCCAAAGCTTTGCAACCCAGACCTTCCGCCCGCAGCGCTTCGCTTCGCAAGCCCGACAAATTTGGAACGAGCTTCGCCGCTTCCCTCTTACCGTTGCGCTGATCAGTGCACTGGCCGTGCTCGTTGTGCTGCTTTTTGCCCGTCCAGCGGCGGGTCAGGCAAATTCGAACACCGACTTCGTCATCCGCAATGTGCGGATCTTTGACGGCACGCGCGTGATCAGCAAAGGCCAGGTGTGGGTACAGAACGGACAGATCAAAGCCGTGGGCGCTGACGTGAAAGCTCCGGCAAGCGTGAAGTCGATTGATGGCGAAGGCCAGACGCTGCTCCCTGGCTTGATCGATGCCCACACGCAT
Source organism: Acidobacteriaceae bacterium (assembly GCA_025357215.1). GTDB lineage: Bacteria > Acidobacteriota > Terriglobia > Terriglobales > Acidobacteriaceae > Angelobacter. Next base: position 11,319 of record JANXPR010000348.1, read on the forward strand.
GCCTGGGGTGACGCGTTGAAAGAAGCCCTGGTGTTTGGTGTGACCACCGAGCTCGACATGTTCACCGACCATACATATGCCGCGCAGATTCGCAGCGAGCAAGCTGCCGGCAAAGACCTGGACATGGCCGACCTGCGCAGCGCTGGAACGCTGGTCACCGCTCCCAAAGGTCACGGAACGGAATACGGCATGCCGATTCCCACGCTTACTTCTCCGGCGGAAGCGCAGGCGTTTGTTGACGCGCGAATTGCCGAAGGCTCGGACTACATCAAGATTGTTTACGACGACGGCCGCAAGTACGGCATGAGTATCCCGACCATCAGCAAGGAAACCATGTGCGCTGTGGTGACTGTGGCACATAAACGCAGCAAAATGGCCGTGGCACACATTGGATCGCTCGACGGCGCCAAGGACGCGATCGACTGCGGCGTGGACGGACTTGCACACTTATTTATCGACGCCCCGCCGGACGCCGCGTTCGCCGACATGGTAGCGCAGCACCGCGCGTTCGTTGTGCCAACCATGTCGGTTCTCGCAACGATCACGCGTGCGCCGGGTGGAAAGCTGTTATCAGAAGACGCGCGGCTGCAACCGTATCTCACGCCGACATCGATGAAGAACCTGGGCGGAACGTTCTCTAAGCCGAGCGGCGAATTCACGATCCCGCAGCAGACCGTAAAGATGCTGAAAGCCCGCCACGTTCCGATTCTTGCCGGGACGGACGCGCCGAACCCCGGCACAGTCCACGGAGCCAGCATGCACGGCGAAATGGAAATGCTAGTTGCCGCCGGGCTCACGCCGATTGAAGCGCTCATCGCGGCAACGTCGGCTCCAGCGAAAGCGTTTCATCTGGACGACCGCGGACAGATCGTTGCCGGTAAACGCGCTGACCTGCTGTTGGTAAAAGGTGATCCCACGACAGACATCAAAGCCACGCGCGACATCGTTGCCGTGTGGAAAGTTGGTGTGCAAGATGACCGCGCTGCCTATCGCGCCCAGGTGGACAAAGCCAAGCAAGCCGAAGAAGCTCAGGCAAAAACTCCGGCGCCGGCAGGATCGGAATCCGGGCTGATCAGTGATTTTGAAGACGGCAAGCCGTCCGCTAAGTTCGGGTTTGGCTGGGTCATTTCCACGGATGCGATCCGCGGCGGTAAGTCCACAGCGGACATGAAAGTTGTCGAAAGCGGCGCGGAAAGCAGCAAGAGCGCGCTGGAGATCGATGGCGAGATTTCTGAAGCTGCGATTTCCTGGGCCGGCGCGATGTTCTTTCCCGGAGCGGCGCCCATGGCTCCGGCGAATCTTAGCAGCAAGAAAACTATCACCTTCTGGGCCAAAGGCGAAGGCCGCAAGTTTACCGTGATGGTTTATTCACAATCCGGCGGCTACATCCCCAAGACGCAAAGTTTCACGGCCAGCGCGGATTGGACCAAAGTTACGCTGCCGCTCTCCGCTTTTGAAACCGATGGACACGACGTGACCGCCATCTTCTTCGGCGCGTTTGGCGGGTCAGGCAAATTCAAATTGGCAATCGACAACGTGCGCATGGAGTAGGCGCGACAACCAGTCGAACTAACTACACAGGAATCGAGAAACGACATGCAGAATTCTCAAAACAATATCGCTTCGCTGAACGGCGTGACCAAGAAATACGGCACGATCACGGCGCTCAAAGATGTAAGCCTCAACGTGCGGGCCGGTGAGCTGCTGGCCGTGCTCGGTCCGAACGGCGCGGGCAAGACAACGTCCATCCGCATGCTGCTGGGTTTGTCGCGTCCGGACGCCGGCCAGGCGCGGGTTTTTGGCGGCGACCCCAGCAATCACGCCACACGCATGCGCGTTGGCGCCATGCTGCAAGTAGCCAAGGTTCCGGAGACGCTCAAAGTGAAAGAACACATTGAGTTGTTTCGCAGCTACTATCCCAATCCCATGCCCTTCGCGGACGCCGTGAAGTCCGCGGGGCTGGAAGGCATGGAAGACCGCCTCTTCGGCGCGCTTTCCGGTGGACAAAAGCAACGCGTACTGTTTGCGCTGGCGGTTTGCGGCAATCCTGATCTGGTTTTTCTGGATGAACCAACCGTGGGCCTGGACATCAGCACGCGGCACCTGATCTGGGAACAGATTCGCATGCTGGTGAAGCAAGGCCGCACCGTCGTCCTGACTACGCACTATCTGGAAGAAGTGGACGCGCTTTCCGATCGCGTGATCGTGCTGAACCAAGGGATGATCGTGGCCGAAGGCTCAGCGGCGGAGATCAAGGCGCGGACCGCGCAACGCAAGATCCGCTGCGTAACGCGGCTAAGCGTGGAAGAAATTCGCGGCATGGGCAACGTGGACTCCGTCAGCCTGCAGGATTTGCGCACCGAGATTCGAACAGCCACGGCCGAGCCGGTACTGCGAGAGCTTTTCCATCGCGACCCCGATCTGCACGGCCTGGAACTTACCAACAGCAGTCTGGAAGAAGCATTCTTGAAAATTATCGAAACCAGCGCGCAAGACGCCGACCAGAAAAGCGCCGCGCAAGAGGTGACAGTATGAGCAGCTACGCAACCACAGTCACGCAGGTCCGCTTCGGACATACACTAACCATCTATGCCACGGAAGCCAAGTACGAACTACTTAAGGTCATGCGCCAGCCCGCGTATGTGGTCCCCACGCTTACGTTTCCGGTGTTGTTCTATGTAATGTTCGGACTGTTGTTCGGGGGCAAGCAGTCAATGGGACCGGTAAACCTGGCGACTTACGTGCTGGGCACGTACGGAGCGTTCGGCGTGATCGGCGCGTCATTGTTTGGATTCGCCGTGGGCGTGGCGACGGAGCGCGGCTTTGGATGGCTACAGGTGAAGCGCGCCAGCCCAATGCCTCCGCTGGCGTATTTGTTCGGCAAGCTGGTGGTGAGCATGATTTTCAGCGCGATTGTCGTCAGCCTGCTGATTGTGCTGGGAATTGTCTTCGGTGGAGCGCATCTTTCCGCCAGCATGATCTTGAAATTCCTGGGGACGCTGATTATCGGATCGCTTCCCTTTGCTGCCATGGGACTGGCCATCGGTTGCACGGCGGCGCCGAACTCCGCGCCGGCGATCGTAAACGTGCTGTTCCTGCCCATGTCATTCCTGTCAGGACTATGGGTCCCCGTGCAAGTGTTGCCGCATTTTCTGCAACAAGTTGCTCCGCTGTTGCCGCCGTATCACCTGGCGCAGCTGGCGTTGTTGCAGGTGGGCGCGCCCACGGTGGGCAGTCCGTGGCAACATGTGTCCGCGTTGACGGCGTTTACCGTTGCGTTTGTTGTGCTTGCGCTCCGTGGATTTACCCGCGAAGATGGTAAAGTCAACGGCTAACATCATGCGCCTGCTTCCCAACAACAAAGACATTGGCTGGACGCCGTACTTGTGGCTGGTGTACCTGGCCAACCTGCCGCTCTATGCGTTCCTCGGCAATGCCAACGCCCGCACGTGGACGCTGAGCTTGTTGAGCATGGTAGTCTTTCTGGCGCTTTACTTCCGCGGGTATTGGGTGAAAGACCGGAAGCTGCTGTCGATCATCGTGGCGCTGGGACTGCTGGGAGTTGTGATGGCGCCCATCAATCCGGGCGCTTCTGTGTATTTTGCTTACGCGTCGGCTTTTGGCGGCGAATTGGGAAACACCAAGAAAGCGGTGTGGGTGATCGCGTGCCTGATGCTGGCCCTTCTCGTCACCCCCGGTGAGGGCGAGGTAGCGCGCATACGCTTCGAGCGTCCCGGGCGCGGTCCGCTTGTCGTCGATGACCTTGGCGAGCCCGGCCAGCGCCCCGCCCCACGCGGGAGGTGCCGCCGGCGC
>JANXPR010000350.1 GCA_025357215.1 Acidobacteriaceae bacterium
CGCAAGTTCAGCAACGCGGGCGAGCCCTCTTTCATTATTTGGCTGGCCGTGGCCGGCATGGCATACCTGCTTGCTGTCCGTGAGCTCTTCTCCACGCCAAAATTCCCGAAACGGATCATCGTCATCGGGCTGATATTGGCCGCTGTGTGGCATTTTTTATTCCTGCTGAAGCCACCCGGGTTGGATGACGACATACACCGATATGTCTGGGACGGACGGGTACAACGGCTCGGCTATAACCCTTATCTCCTTGTACCGGGTGACCCTGCCCTAGCCAGCTTGCACACGTCTGAGACCCGTATGCTGAATCATCCGGATTTGCCGAGCCCGTATCCGCCGGGTGCTCAACTTTTTTTCCGCGCGGTAACCGCGATCCATGAGTCTGTCTTCGCGTTGAAATTAGCTTTTGTACTTTGCGACCTGGCGGTGGTTCTGGTTTTACTCGATGTCTTGCGCAGCAGCGGGCAGCCCATGCAATGGGTGCTGGCTTATGCCTGGAACCCATTGCTGGCGACCGAGGTGGCGGGGAGTAGCCACATCGATATTCTCGGTGCACTCCTGCTGTTGATCTCCGTCGCTGCCTTATGGCGCAAATGGCGGGCCATAGCTGCCGTAGCATTTGCTCTTGCTGTTGCGGTCAAGTTCCTTCCCATTGTTCTCATTCCACTCTACTGGCGACGGCTGCGCATTCGCGATGCCGTGCTGGCGGTGTTTGTTTTTGGCCTGCTCTATTTGCCCTTCGTGGACCACGGACGAATCCCGACCGGCTCGCTGGGCACTTACGTGCAGAGTTTCCGCTTTAATGGTCCGCTGTTTGCAATGCTTGAGCGAATGCTGGCGCCGCAGTTCGTTGTTGCCTTGGCAGTACTTGCCGGAATTGCAACCGCAACCTGGATGAGAAGAAGATCAGCGGACTTGTCCGCGGACGCGTTTGCCTGGCCGATGGCGGCGTCGCTTTTATGTGCACCGGTTGTCTATCCCTGGTACCTGCTGTGGCTGTTGCCGTTCATGCGGTCGACCGCAACACTGCCGATCCTGATCTGGACATTGAGCATTGTCCCTACTTATTATGTTTGGCATCTGCGCGCGCTCGGACAGCCGTGGATAGTTCCTGGCTGGATTATGCTGCTGGAATACGGATGTGTGGCAATAGTTGCCGCAATCATCGTTGCGCGCCGGATCACGCTCTCGGCCGAACTACAAGGTTCAACGGACAAGATGAAGTGAAGGCGACTGTATCGCACGAATTTCTGTATCCACGGACCTTGATGCGTCATCGAACACTTTGTTAGCGGCCACGACCACATCTTGAGCGGGGCCGCGAAATTCATTTCATTCACTAAGGAGGGATCATCCATGGCAAAGTTGGGCCGTTCAACGACAATCGGTTTCCTAATTCTTGGCGCGCTGCTCCTTGCTACCGTTTCGCGGGCGCAGACGCGCCCACCCATCGCCGAAAAGCTTGCCAAAACCTATGGCCTCGATTCTTTCGGACAAATTGAAGCGATCCGGTACACCTTCAACTTGGATATTCCCGGATTCAAACTCAATCGGACGTGGACCTGGGAGCCCAAAGCCGACCGGGTCACCTATGAGGGAAAAGACAAAGCCGGCAATCCGGTAAAGGTCACGTACGTGCGCTCTCAACTCAGCAGCCAGCCTGACAACGTGAAGAATGAAATCGATCCCGGCTTTGTCAACGATCAGTATTGGCTGGTCTTTCCGTTTCATGTGGTCTGGGACAGCGGCGCCAACGTGGAAGATGCCGGCATGCAGAAACTGCCGCTGGGCAAGGGTTCCGCACAGAAGGTAGCGGTGAAGTATTCCTCGGGTGGCTACACGCCTGGCGACACTTGGGAACTCTTCCTCGGCGCCGACAACCGCGTCCAGGTCTTGGTCTTTCACCACGGCGGCAACGCGAAGCCGGCTGTGGTTATTGCAACGTGGGCGGGCTACAAGAAAGCTGGCCCACTTCTAGTCTCAACGGAACACCATGGCACCGCGGACGGCAAGCCGATGACCCTCACGTTTACCAATGTGGCGGTCAAGCTGGCGGGCTCAGACACCTGGGTGAACGCACAATAAAAGACAAACGCGCAATAAGACAAGCGGGCGGCGGGTTCCGCGAGGCACCCTGGTTTCTTACGAATCCGCCTCCCGCGCGATCACGACCGTGGTGCAAGAGCTGCTGAGTTTCGGCAGATCGCGGCTGGCAGCCATGCGGATTGTGAGAGTTCGGCGTTCCCCGCGAACGATGGGACAATAGTAGTCGGGCTGTTCCAGCGCGCCCTGGAGACTTCGACGTCCAGCACAGCCACCATGGCATGAATCGCGGAACTCACACGCCAGGCACGCATCGGGAATTGTGCGGGCCAGCTCGAAAGGCGCAGAGTTCAGAATTTCTGTCCCTGTCCGGAGCAAGTCCGATAGCTGCTCACCTGAGCCTGGCCAGTAGACACAAGGTTGTGTCGTGCCTCGCGGCGTAACTCGCACAGTGCTTTGGCCACATCCTCCACGCTGCGGTGGCATGCCAGCCATGGCTCGCACCAGAGGCTCGCCGATTGCTATCACGTCAGTCTTTTCAAAAAGCTGCTGAAACCCGTCCCAGTACTCTTCATACGTGAGCGCGTACAAGTCCGAACGCACGGATTGGTAAACGTTCACTCTCAAGGGCGCGTCGAAAAGTTTGGCAACTCGCGCCACGTCCGCCAGACGCAAGTAGTTGGACTTCATCATGACCGCGACGATGGTTACCGGCACTCCCAGTTGTACACAACGTTGCGCTTGTTGCTGAATGAGATCCCAGTTGCCGGCGCCGCGTTGCGCATCCTGCTCTTGCTGAGTGGGGTAATCGAGTGAAAACTCGATGTCGTGGAAGGCGCGAAGCTCGTGGTCTTCCAAACCCGCCACGCTGTGACCGTTGGACGTGATGGTGAGCTTGACCGGCTGGGTTCGCAGATAGGCCAACATTGCCTTGAAGTCCGGATGCATGCCGTTCTCGCCCGTACCTAGATTTATTGAGCGGACCGGAATCCGTTCCAAGACTGACTTGACTTGGTCCAGGGAGAGACGGTCGGTTCGATCCGGATCACGATAGCAAAACGTGCACGAGAGATTGCACTCGTTAGTTAATCCTAACCCCAGCGCAATGCCGGCTTCGGGCGCCACGGTACGAGAGACGGCTTCTGATTGGTCCACGAGATTGCTCATTCTTCGTTGTCCACAACGGAACCGGCGTAACGGGCCAAGTAATGTGAATAGCGGGCGATCGCCGCAAACTCCGGACGGCTGCCTAACTGGCGCTCAAGTTCAAAAATCCGTTCGTAGTCCGCGGTGCGAGAAACCTGTGGCGGGAGGTAGTCCGCAAGGACTCTTACACCTCGCTCGGCAATCGGCGCCGTCTTCGCCTCGGCCAGCAAGGCACGTAAGCTATCCGCCGTAA
>JANXPR010000081.1 GCA_025357215.1 Acidobacteriaceae bacterium
CCGTATCGTTAACTACCAGCAAGTCTCCCGCGGCATTGCGTAATTCAACCCCAAAATGCGGCACGGGGTCGTGGGTTGTGGCGTCCAGGACTTTGATTCGTATTGCTGCCGCCCTGGGCCCAATTCTTATCGCTAGACTGCTGCATTTCATTGACGCCAGCGCAAAATTGACCGCCCGGTCACGGTAAAACGCATTTTTCGTGGGCGGATAGCCCGCGCTCTCCTTAGACGTATAAAGCTGGTACTGTCCGGACTCAAGACTCACCAATTTAAACTTTCCGTCTTCGTCGCTCAGGGTGGAAGGGTAAGTATCGTTTGTAAACGAGTTTCCAGCGAAGAGAGGCCAGGCTTCAATCGTCACGCCCGCAACGGGTTTTCGTTGCGCGTCCAACACCGTGCCGGAAATGCAGCTTGAGCGATCAACTGCGGGTGCGGGTTGGGCAGGGGTAGAACTTGCTGGAGCGACTGGAACATCCAGATTGATGGCCACGTTCGTCCGAACAGACAGTTTCTTTTGACCCGGAGCGTTGGCTTCAATTTTTACGTTAAGCCGGTTTGCCGCAGTCGCTGGAACCGAGGGCACATACGTCAAGGTGTATTGGTTGCGCAAGTCTTCAGCCACGTTGAGGGCGGCCTGGCCAAGATCTTTAGCGCTTCCCGCAAAGTACACCGCACCGCCGGTTGCGGACGTCAATTTCTCCAGCGTGTGCCGTCCGCGTGAAGACTGGGTAGAGTGGTCTGGCAACGAGATGGCGTAGATTGCCGGATTGCCTGCGCCTTGGACCGCGCTGATGGCCTGTACCAAGGACTTGCGGCTTGAATTGTCTTCGCCGTCGCTCACCACCAGGAGCACGCGCTTGTTGCACGACTTTGCCTTGGCCAGGTGATCAGCCGAGGCGATCACCGCGTCATACAGCGCGGTCCCGCCGCGCGCATCCTTGCGTGACAGGGCCTGGTCAACGAAATCCCGGTTGCGCGTCAGGTCCTGGTCGAGCATGGGAGAGTCGTTAAAATTCACGACAAAAATCTGGTTCTCCGCGTGACTGGCGCGGACGAAATTCATCAGGGCCGTCGTTACCGTTGCTGCCGTTGATCGCGTGGAGCCGGACCGGTCCACCAGGATTCCAATGCAAGCAGGCTCATCGCCAAACGTAACGGAACTGATCGGTTGCGCCTTGCCGTCCTGGTACAGCGTGAAGTTTTCAGCTTTGAGATCGGTAACCGGACGATGGTTGCGGTCCGATACGTTCACCGTGACCTTTGCTGCTTGTTGCGTAGACGCGACTTGGCCCGTAGCCAATACCACGGCGGCCATCAGAATCAAGACAACAAGAAATCGATAGGGACGGGGAAGAGTATGCATGGAGCGCCTTTTGCGATCTGCCCAAGGATTGTAGCCGCAAGGGTCGGGGCAACCGCAACTACCGCGGACAGGAATTAAGAACGGCGCTTAGACGGGAACGTGCACGCTTTGGACGATGTCCCGGATGATGACTTCCGACTGCTCGGATTTTTTGAGCGTGGACGAGTAGCGGGCGTTGACCACCACGCGGTGGGCGAACACGGCAACCGCCAGGGATTTGAAGTCGGCAGGTGTGGCGAACTTGCGTCCGTCAACATAGGCCATGGCTTGAGCGGCCCGGAACAACATGATGGCGCCGCGCGGCGAGACGCCCAGGGCCAGAGATTCGGATTCGCGCGTGCGCTTCACGATCTGCAATGCGTAGTCCACCAGCGAGTCATCCACTTTTACCTGGGTGACTTCGTTTTGCATGGCCATGATCTCAGCGCCGGTGGCCACGGACTTCACTTCGTCCAGGCGCGCCGCGCCCACTTCCGAGCGCAGGATCTCGCGTTCACTGGAAGCTTCCGGATATCCCATGCGCACACGAAGCAGGAAACGGTCCAGTTGCGATTCCGGCAGCGGATACGTGCCATGGTGTTCCACGGGATTTTGTGTCGCCACAACCATAAAGGGTTGGGGTAGCGGATGCGAATGGCCGTCCATGGTGACCTGGCCTTCGTTCATGGCTTCCAGCAATGCGGATTGCGTCTTGGGCGTGGTGCGATTGATTTCATCGGCCAGCAGGATGTTGGCGAATACCGGACCGGCCTTAAATTCAAATTGCTGTTCCGTGGCGGAATAAACGGAAATGCCCAGCACGTCAGACGGCAACATGTCGGATGTAAATTGCAGGCGCTGGAAGGAACAATCCAGGGTGCGGGCCATGGCATGGGCCAGCGTGGTTTTGCCTACGCCGGGTACGCCTTCAATCAGCAGGTGTCCATGGGCCAACAGGGCCACCAGGGCCAGGCGGACCACTTCGTCATTACCGCGAATAATGCTGCGTAGTGACTGCTCAATCGCCGTGGCGCGAGTGCCGTTTGAAGTTTGAAGCTGAGTGGAAGCCATGAAAGTTGAAATCTATTGTATAACCGCCGGGCAATTCCCTTTAGGGGTAAGCGGCCTGGTTCTAGAACGCTTCTGTTTACTATGCTTGCACACATTGCTCCATCTCAAGTTACCCAAGGCGCGGCACGGTGTTCCAAAAGTAACTAGAAAGCAGCCGTTAGCTCTTAGCCATTGGCTCTTAGCTCTTGTGTCTAAGCCGTTAGCCTGAGTCGTTCACCGCCCCCCGGCTATGACGAAAAGAGAATCTGACAATCCGTGCGCCGGATCTAATTTCTGATTTTTATGCGACATCGCACTTCTGCGAGAGACGAGGGATTTGCTCCATGGTATCCAGGCCACCAATGTTTTCTGTTTCGCGTTGAGTGGAGATCTTGTCAGAGAAAAAGTACGAAACAAAGTTCATGATCGCGGCTAGCAAGAAGGCAGGACCATCCCGTTCTGCCCGCCGATGTAATCGCCGATCCCGACGGCCATCAGCGTTAGCAGGGTCAGCAGAAAAGCGGTTTTCAATCCATCATATGTATCTAGATGCTCCATTTTGAACGCGGATTCTAACCTTAGAATGCTCTCACGCTCACATTAAAGACAGTTTCTTATCTGGTTAAGGGACAATGGTTTAGCTTTTACAAGTAACGTAAATACGCATGTAAATTCCATGTAAAGTGCTTTGAATCATTAGCTTACGGTTGATATATCATTAGAAATTTTAATCTTAATTCTAATAAACATCTAATACCCGGTCGAGTACTCTGCCCTCGGCTTAATTATCGTACAGCGACATTATCGGATAGGGCGATAAGCTCGTTGCGCCAACGATACTTCCGGCTTCTCTCCGCAAAGCTAGCCCACGGCGGAGCCCGCAGGCATTTCATGCCTTAGCCAGGAAGAACGCCTTCGGGGCAGTCTTATAACCCACAACGACCGACAGGAGCGCAGCTATGAGCTATATCTATCTTCCCAAAGACGCGTCCAAGGCGCGCCAAAGAGAAGCAGAAAACGCAAGGAAGAATCGGGCCGAAATTATGAAGGCCCTTTCCACGGGCAAAGTGTCGCGCAGAGAACTGGTGAAGTGGGGCCTCTTTACCAGCGCCGGCGCTTTGGCACCAATTCACGGACTGAATCCGTTCGTAGGCAAGTCTTATGGACAAAGCGGATCAGGAAACGGAATCACCGCACCTCCAGGCCAGGCCAATGCCACCGGCGTGCCGACAGGTACTCCACCCAGCCCGACGTTCGGCGTGCAGCCTTTTTCCACGCCGATGCCGAGGTTTGACGTTGGCAAAAGGCTGGCAGTTTCAGCCTTGACGCCGGCGCCACAAGCCGAAGCCAACCAGACGCAACAGCCCGTCGATCCAGCTTTGGGCGGCGGTACGGGACCGATCGAAGGCCGTCCACCGGGACCCATCTGGGCGCACCAAAAGTTCAACCAGTTCCCTCCGCAAGTGGCCTACGATGTCTCGCAAGCGCAAGCCACAACGAATACTACGTACAATCCCCAGGTTGCTTCGCAGTTCAACTCCGGGATTGACCCGACCCAGCCGATTCCGCTGAAGTTCCATCCTGGCTTCCCCACGCAGGACCCGAACTCCGTGTGGACTTTCAACGGAACCATTCCTCCATACCTGGTGTTGGGTAAGTATGGCGAACCGATCCTGCTCCGCCACCATAACAAGCTGCCTGCTGACGTGAATGCGAACAACGGTTTCGGCCGTCACACCATCTCTACCCACGAACACAACGGTCACCACGGCGCGGAAAACGACGGCTTCACGGGTGCGTTCTTCTTCCCGAACCAGTTCTATGATTATCACTGGCCGATCGTGCTTGCGGGCCGTGACACCGTCAACACCGGCGCCACCGATCCGCGGGCTTCCAGCCCCAACGGCAGCGGCGGACTGAACAACGTGCCGGGTGACTGGCGCGAGACGATGTCCACGCACTGGTTCCACGATCACATGTTCAGCTTTACATCGCAGAACGTGTACAAAGGCAACGCTGCCATGTTCAACATCTACAGCGGCCTGGATCGCGGCAACGAAGCCATCAATGACGGCGTGAACCTGCGCTTGCCCTCGGGCACGGCGAAGGACTTCGGCAACCTGGAATACGACGTCAACCTGATGTTCAACGAAAAAGCTTTCGATCCGAGTGGCCAGCTGTTTATGGACATCTTCCAGTTCGATGGCTTCCTCGGCGACTTGATGTGCGTGAACCTGACCTACAAGCCGTTCTTTGAAGTGGAGCGCCGCAAGTACCGTTTCCGCATCTTGAACGCCAGCGTGTCCCGCTTCTTCAAGTACGGTCTGTCTGACGGCTCGCCGATGATCCAGATTGCCAATGACGGCAACCTGCTCCCCGTCGTAGTGCCGCAGGCCATCTCTGACGAACAGGGCATTGCTGAACGCTATGACTGGGTCATTGACTTCTCCCGTTACAGCATCGGCGACAAAGTCTGGATGGTGAACGTGGCGGAACACAAGGACGGTAAGAAGCCGAACAAGGACCTGACGCTGGCCCAAGCTCTCGCCGGCAAGTCTGCTGATCCTTGCGTAGGCAAGTTCCTGGAATTCCGCATCGTCCGCAACCCGGCTACGCCTGATCTGAGCCAGGTGCCAAATCAACTGATTCCGAATCCTGACCTGTCGAACACCCCAGCTGCCCGCCAGCGCACCTTTATCTTTGGCAGCGGCGCTTCGCAGCCCCTCCCGCAACCCGACGACGCCGCGTTCTTCACCGGCGCCGGCAACCAGCCTGGTCAGTGGGGCGTGGCTACGGATGGTGGCAAAATGCAGAACGCCAGCTTCGGCCGCATCTCCGCGGCGCCCAGCTTCGGATCACGCGAGGTCTGGACCCTGGTTAACGGTGGCGGTGGCTGGGATCACCCGATCCACATCCACTTTGAAGAAGGCCAGATCCTGGCCCGTAACGGCAGCGCTGCCAACGTTCCCGCATGGGAGCAGGGCCGCAAGGACGTCTATCGTCTGCGTCCGGGCGGAAGCGTTACTCTGACCATGCAGTTCCGCGATTGGGGCGGCATGTTCATGGAGCACTGCCACAACACGGTCCACGAAGACAACGCGATGTTGGTCCGTTGGGAAATCGACAACGGTGGCGCGCCGTTCCTGCGTCCGCTGCCCACGCCGATCCCAACTCCGCAAGGCGTTGGCTTTGTACCACCGGACGACATCGCTCCGACCGCGTTCTAACCGACCGTTGTCTCAGGGTTGATAGTTTGGCTGTAACTGGTTTGGCTGCAGGCTGATTTGGCCGCAGGCTGATTTGGCTGCAAGGAAAGAAGGCCGGCGAGTTGTCTGGCGGACTCCGCACTAGGGTGCGATCTTGGGCAGACAGGCGGCTCGCTGGCCTTAAATTTGGCTGCGCTCGGCTAATTTTCGTGGAGAGAATCTTCCCCTCAAAAAGGAGATTTCTCTCCCGGTCGGGCGTTTTCTATTTCTGCTGTACGATATAAGTTGTCAAAGACCGAATCGCTGTCTGGCGATTTTTCGCCGAGAGCGTTGCATGACTCCTGCGCTCTGGGCTTCCGCCGCCCGAAAAATTGTGCTCCGCTACTTTTCCGCTGACGTATTCCGCAACGCCGCCTGGATAGTCAGCAATTCCTTCAGCACCGGTTCCAGGTCCTTCAGGTTCAGGGCGTTCGCTCCATCAGACAAAGCTTCCGCTGGATTGTCATGCACTTCCATGAAGACTCCATCCACGCCTGCGGCTACAGCCGCGCGCGAAAGCAGTGGAATAAATTCGGGCTGTCCGCCGGAGACGGCTGCTCCGCTTTTGCTTTCGCCATGCTTCACTGATGACGGCAGTTGCACGGAATGTGTGGCGTCAAACACCACCGGAGCAAATTCCCGCATGATGGCCAAAGAGCGCATGTCCACGACCAGGTTGTTATAGCCAAAGCTGCTGCCGCGTTCGGTGAGCACTACGTTGTTGTTGCCCGCTGCGCGGACTTTCTCGGCGGCGTGGCGTATGTCCCACGGAGACAGGAATTGGCCTTTCTTGATGTTCACCGCGCGCGCGTGTTTGGCGGCGGCCACCAGCATGTCCGTCTGGCGGCAAAGGAATGCCGGAATCTGGACTACGTCCACGGCTGCGGCCACGGCGGCAACGTCCTTGGCCTCATGCACGTCCGTCAACACCGGCAGGCCGGTCTCCCTCTTGATCTTGGCTAGGATACGCAGGCCTTCGTCCAGCCCGGGGCCGCGAAAGCTCTTCAGTGACGTGCGGTTGGCTTTGTCATAAGACGCTTTATAGATGTACGGGACGCCAAGCTTTTTGGCGACGGCGCTGATCTCGTGCGCCATCTTCATCGCGTGCGCTTCGCTTTCAATCACACACGGACCGGCGATCAGAAAAAACTCCGGCCCGCCGAAGCTGATTTTGTCGAGCGTAAATGGGTTCTGCGTGGACATAGGTAGATTAAATTTGCGACTCCCGTGCTAGTTCGCAACTCGTGCTGGTTTGAAACGCGGCGCTAGTTCACAACTCGTGCTGGGTTGCAACTCCGCGCCGATTCGCAATTCCTGTGCTGGTTTTAAACTGCGAGTGCCGCGCTGCTTCGCAACTCCCACGCTAATTCAAACTCTAATGCTGATTCGCAACTGCGCGCTTTGAACTGGCGTGTCGCACTGTTTCGCAACTTCCGAGTTGCTGGCCTTTCAATTACCAAATTACCAGATTACTCAATTACCAATTCCTCTTCAGCTCAATTACCAATTCTTCTTAAGCTCTTCCAATCCTCTCCGGCCTCAGGAACATCTCCACGTCGTCATTCGTCTTGTTCTCGCGCCGCGAACGCCCGTTGGCATACGACGCGGTAATAAACGAGGTGAACAACGGATGCGGCTCCAGCGGCTTCGACTTAAACTCCGGATGGAACTGGCACCCCAGAAAATAAGGATGACCGGGCAGCTCAACGATCTCCACGTACGTCCCGTCTTCGGTGCTGCCCGTCAGGCGCATGCCGCCGCCGGGTAATACGTCTTCCAGGTCGCTGGTCGGTACCGAATGCAGTTTGGCGATCTTGCGCGCGAGGTCGAGTGCG
>JANXPR010000157.1 GCA_025357215.1 Acidobacteriaceae bacterium
TTTCATTGTCGTCCCTCGATAAGTTCCTGCTTGATCTCCATTCCGCTAATCCACTCATTTTAGCGATTCTCTCTTTTTGACCAAGCGCTTTCTCTAACTATGGCTCGGCTTTACCACTTTTCGCGCTTTGGACATCCACCAACTCTCGCGGAACGGAATGCCCCTTCAAAATCCCCCACCCCACCACCACCGCCAGGGCGAGCATGATCACCGGGACGTAAACAGCCAAGGGAATCTGCTGATCGTCTCGGACTTGCCAAACGCGAGCCCGAAGGGCGAAAGAGCCTAGCCCAGGTGCGTAAGCCCTGGGTACGCTTCGTGTAAGAAGTCGAGCCCCGGAGGTGGCGACACTAGCCGAAAACGTGTTCCGCGTCGAATGCAATGCCATGCTTTTTCAAGAGTACGAGGAACTCTTGTTCGAATGTCGCCTTGCGGTGGTGAAATTCCTGAGTGTCAATGTATTTGATTACTATTGGGATATTGGACGAACTCACGCTGAAGGCTCCATAGCCTTCTTGCCAAGCGAACTTGACTCCTTGCCCCCGCATCCATTTAGATGAATTCGATTTGATGAGTGCAACCGCCTTGACTAACGTGATGGTTGGCGGCAGGCGAAAAAGTATGTGGACGTGGTCTTCCATTCCTCCAATAGCAAACGCCAACATCTTGTGGTTTTTGCAAATGGCGGCCATGTATGGCCAAAGGCGTTGCTGAAACGTCTTCGAAATGATCTTCCGGCGGCCCTTGGTGCTAAAGACTAAATGGATATGGTTTTGGGCGTAGCTATGGGACATTCGTGTCGCCACCTCCGGGGCTCGTCATCTTACAACACTCTACCCAGGGCTTACGCGCCTGGGCTAGGCTCTTTCGCGCCTGCGGCGCTGGGGGCAACAACCTGCGCTTCCCATCCGTCGTAGTCGGCATTGAACTCCTTGGCCAACCGGAAAAGCTCGCTCACCGCATCATCAATCTTGTCTGAAGTCACGCTCTGGTCGCGAGTGATTTGCAGTCCATATGGCCGTTCTTTCCGATCGGTCTCAGACTCATTTACGACCTTATATCCAATGGCAAGTACTCGCTCCGCATAATGCTGCCGTTCCTCTCTGGAGTGGAAATATATCCAATGGTGCACGTCACGCACGGCATCCAGCGTATCGCCGTGCCGCACCAGAACTTCCAGAACGTCTTGGTTCTTGATTCTTTCCATGTCCTCCTCAGACGGGTACAGCACGTTGAGGTATTGATTCCACCCGACATCTTCTTGATCGCCAAGGTCAAACTGGTAGTCCTTAAATTCGCTCATCGCGGCATTTGTCGCCGCTCGGAATCCTTGGGTATGTGCCCCGTAGAAATAGAACTCTCTGTGCCCATCGGAGGTAATACGCCCTACTTGGATTGCATCGCAGGCACGGCCAATCCGTTTCGCTAGTTCATCCTCGATGGCACAGAGTGTTTCAAATTCGGTGCTATCAGACAATCCGTCTGTTCGCGGCGAGTTGAGATAAACCCAAACCCACAGCAAGACTGGCTTGCTGAGCAAAGGTGCTTGGTCCTTGAAACCGAGGTTCAACGCAATCGACGCGGGTTTGTCATTCACGTTGCAGAAATACGAACGCCATTTCTCCTGAACGTCGCTCTCCGCTTCTGCTCTGGCGATCTGTCCGCCCGTCTCATGCCCCTTCAATATCCTCCATCCCACCACCACCGCCAGGGCCAGCATGATTACCCGGACGTAAACCGCCACGTGGATTTGCTCGCCAAGGATCTGGCGGGCCAGTCCGAACGCCGCGCTCGTCGTGCAGCAAGTGAAGTAGATACGTTCGCGTACGCAGCCAGAGACGGCCGTCAGGATCATCAGGGCCGTTGTCACCAGAACGTAAATCCCGGCCACCGCCCAGGCTCCTTTAGACGATCCGGCGTGCAGCGGGTGGACGGTGAGAAATCCGGTGCCGATGGCGACCAGCAAGAACGCCACGGTATGCACCAGGGCGATGATGGCGCGCTTGCGGTTGGTAAGGATGACGTAGCGGGACATGGGCGACTAATAGTTAAACACAGACGCCACAGAGAAACCCAAGACCTTGCCGCTGATCAACGCTGATGACGCAGATCAAAAGAGGTGGCGAAGCCCTCGAAGGCTGCTCCGTTGGAAACATAACTCAGCAACTGTCATGTTGAGCGAAGGACAAGGGAGCGTAAGCGAACTGAAGGACGAAAGTCGAAACATCCCGGCATTGTTGGTCCCACAAAAATGTTATAGGGAGTTCTTGCCTGGACGTCTTAGTGAGAACTCCCTGGGGCAGCATGGTAAGAACTAGATTGTCGGGATGCTTCGACTCGTCCTCGGTTCGCTTACGCTACCTCGGACGTCGCTCAGCATGACAGGGTGAGAGAGCATGTTTAGTTACCTGCCCCTTTCGTTTGCTCGGCGTCATCAGCGGCTCAAGGTGACAGGTTTGGCTCAGGATGACAGCAGAGAAAGGATGTGGTTGACGCTCGCTCCCCGTGGTCGCTCAGCGTCTCAGGACGACAGGGTAAGAGTGCGTCGCACGGGCGAACACCGCACTCCCGTTGCCATCGTTCTCTACTCGTTTGTCGCCATCGGTGGCGGCGTAGTCGTGGCCGGCGCAGTTCCCTGACTCAGTTGCGAACCGCAGTACGCGCAGCGGACCCAGTTTGGTTCCACCGCCTTCTTGCACGAAGGGCAGGCGCGGGACATCTCCGTACCGCACTGCGGGCAGAAGGCAAAGCCGGGGCGTCCGGCGGCGCCACAGTTGCGGCACGGAACCGGCAACGGGTCGCGCATCACAAAGTAAAGAATGATGCCGATGGAGTTGGGAACCAGAATGGCCAGCCAGGTCCACATTACATAACGCATGCCACGGCGACGCGCGTCCGCGTAGATGTAGCCGATGAGCAGGATGACGGCGGCGACCAGCATTCCCGGCCAGAAGGCAAATGCCACCTGTCCGACCGCAGGCCAATGACTCACCTTTGAATCATCAGGAAAGGCCACAAAGAACAGCAGCGAGAAAAAGCAGACCCACTGTATGGCGGCGAGTATCCAGACAAACTTAGGAATGATGCGCAGTTCGTCAGAAAATTTATTCATAAAGTCCTTCCTTCTTGCTGGAATCGTTTGCCAAGTATGGCTGCGGCCAGGGCCGTCCCCAGCCAAGCGGCCAAAATGTAAGTCGTCCAGATCCAGGTGAGTTGCGTGCCCGACAAATTGAACGCGCGAATCAACGGACCATCCATGAGGCGGAGCAACGGCCAGTTGAGCAAAGTGAACGTCCACCCCAGAACGGCCAGCGCGCCCAGAAAAAAATAACTCCGGCGACGGTCACGCTGGGCCTGCAAACGAAGCTCAAGAATGCGGCGCGTTTGTTGGACCAAACTGCGGGGCGCTTGCGGCATTATTTGTTTCTGCAACGCGCCTGTAAGACGGCCCAGGCTTTGAAACTCTGCGCGGCAAGCTTCACACTGGACCAGATGTTCTTCCACCTGGCGTTGCTCGGCGGCGTCGAGAACACCGGCCGCGGCCAGAGTAAGGAGTTCGCGAATTTCGGAGTGTGCTTTCATGTCAAGGTCATCCATGCCAAAACCATTCATGACAACTTCCCGGTTTCTAATTTCGTTCGCAAAACGCTTTGCAGGCTTTTCAGCGCCCGATGCAATCTGGTCTTCACCATACCGAGCGGCAAAGCCAGGACTTCAGCAATCTCTTCCAGCTTCATTTCTTCTTCAAAGCGCAGTGTCAGGACTTCGCGAAATGTGGCTGGCATTTCCGCCACGGCCTGGGCCACAAACGTTGACCGTTCTTCCGCCAGCAGTTGCGCAAGTACGTCCGGCGCTGTGCTGGGAGTTGCGTCCACTCTCGTTTCGCCGGATGGCAACTCTTCATCCAGACTTTCCGGCTGACGCCGGCGTAGATGGTCAATCGCCAGGTTGTGCGCGATGGCAAACAGCCATCTTTCAAAGCTGCGGCGCGGATCGTAACTGCCGGCGCTTTCCATCACGCGAATCCACGTTTGTTGGAAAAGATCTTCCGCGGTGGCGGGCTGCCGGACCATGCGCAGCATGTACCGGTACAGCCGATGCTGGTAACGCTGCATCAGCGTGGCGATGGCGTCCATGTCGCCGCCGCGCAGCCGCGTTACTTCGGTCTCGAAACTGAGAGTTGCTCCCAGCATTGTCTCCACCAGAGGGCTCATCATATATGCGCCTGGGCTGTATACGGAGCACCCTGGCAAAAGGATTCACATGCTTTATGTGGCTGGATTAACAAGGTTTATGGCGGATAGGCGAAGTCAGGTGGACGCGGTTGCATCGCGATCCTAAGAAGAATCACAAACTGTATGTAACTTGCCGCTAAGCCGGCGGAAAGAAGCGCAACGCAATTTTCCGGTGATTTCGATCACCGCTTTGCCTGCTGAAGGAATCTAAGCTTTAGGCATGGGAAATGTGAGGTGATTCATGGCAGCACCCGTCCTTGTAACGCCAACCGCTCCGCGCTTGAACAACGTTCTGTTCACCACGGACTTCTCGGAAGAGTCGCTCAAAGCCCTGCCTTTCGCCGGCGGGATCGCCCGGGCCTGCGGCTCCAAGTTGCATTTACTGCACATTGAGCCCTCGGCGCCGCTTTCCGCCGGACTGGCCGACACTCATCTTTATGAGTCAGCTGGCAAGAATGCCGCTCAACAACTGGCAGCGCTCCGAGGAGTACCTGAGATCAAAGGTCTGGATCCCGCGCTGGTGTTGGCGGAAGGCGGCATCAAGGGCGAATTCCTGAAGACCATTTCTGATCGCCACATTGATCTGGCGGTGGCTGGCACGCGCGGCCGCACGGGCGTACGCAAAATGTTGCTGGGCTCGGTGCTGGAAGAAATGTGCCGCACCGCCACATGTCCCATGATGACGGTTGGTCCGGAAGCGGCGTTCATCAGCGAAGCTCCGTTCAAGAAGATCCTGTTCCCCACCAACATGTCAGAGCTCAGCAAGAAAGCCGTGCCGTATATTGCGTTGCTGGCAAAGAAATATGGTTCGCAAATCACGGTGCTGCATGTGGTCCCGGAAGACGAAGCCATGACGTCAGACGCAAAAGCTCTCGGCGAATCCGTCCGCAACCGGATGGCTAGTTCCTTCGGACCGGCACTGGCCGAATTCCAGCCGGAATTTGAGGTTGCTTTCGGCGCTACCGCTGACGCAGTGCTGCGAATCGCTCGCGAAAAGAAAGTTGACCTGGTGGCCATGGCTATCCGCAATGCGTTTCGTCCGGGGATTTTGCGGCAACGGACAGCGTATCGCATCATGGCCGGAGCGCCTTGCCCGGTGTTGACGGTGCCGTAAATACTTGGGTGAAGGAGAAAGCGAAAACAATTCAGTGTCGGCGAGGAGGAAACTTACGCGGGCGACAATTCGTGGATCTGGCGCCGTGCGGCGCGATTGGCCAGTCGATTAGCCTCGAGATTATTTTCCCGCGGTATGTACGCGATACCGAACTTAAGTGACCGCGCCAGTTTGCGGCACATCCAGTTCAGCGAATACAGCCGCGGACTGCGGCACGCATATTCGCCGGTCATCTGCTTGACGACTAATTCCGAGTCGGAATAAACGTGCAGCGCCGTGGCTTTGCGTTCCACGGCAAATTGCAGGGCTTCCAGTAGGGCGGCGTATTCGGCAACGTTGTTGTCCTGGTGGCCAATCCACTTGGCAATGCGGACGAGCTCGCCGTCGGGCTTCTCAATCACCACGCCAATACCGGACGGCCCCGGACTGCCGTGGGAACCGCCGTCAACGTATGCGATGAGATCGGCCATTGCCCTCCTGCGAACATTGCACAGTATTTTGTACAACTGTCAGTTACAACCGTCAGCTACAACAATGAAGCATGCGGCGCATCAGGTCAAGCATTTCGTTCGCGCCGCACGGTCACTCACTTTTGATTGAATTGTTTTCTGTGGAAAGCGCTGTGGATATCGTGGGTGAACACAATTGCACTCGCATCTCCGCCGCATTTTTTGCGGCCTGCACATCAGTCATGTGTCGAGGAAAAAAATCGGCGTTTGCACAACTCTTGGGTGTTGACATCACGAGTTGTTAATGTAGGATGGCTCACGTCGACGGTCGAAAGGTTCAGTTGAAATAAACAGCTTCTGGACCGAAGTAGACTGGGTGATTGGTTCGACGAAGCGATTCGGCGAACACCCTGACCCGAAAAAACCGACGGGCTCTGCGAGGAGCAAGTTGGGGTCAGAGACTGCGAAAGCAGTATTCACATCAAGGGCTGTGACGGTACATGCTTCCACGTTGTTGACTCCCTCGCAGGAGTTGGCAGCTAGAGCATAACCAATGTCACAGCCTTTTTATGTTTTTCTCACCACATCTTCCATCCACTCTTCCAAGTCCTTTGTCACTTCGTCGCGGTTCGTTTCATTCAACAACTCGTGCCGCGCTTCGGGATAATACTTGTGCGAAACGTTGGTCAGTCCCGCGGCTCGATACCCGGCCAGCATCGGTTCCAACGCCTTTGTTCCAGCGCTCACCGGATCGTTCGTGCCGGAGATCACATAAACCGGAAGATCTTTTCGCACCAGCGCAGTCGTGGACGACTTTGAAATCTGGATCCAGGCATCGAGCAAGTCGATCCACAATTGAATGCGGGACGCAAATCCGCACAGCGGGTCGGTCACATATTTTTCCACTTCTTCCGGATCGCGTGACAGCCAGTCAAACTTCGTCATGGCTGGTTCAAACTTCTTGTTGAAGGCATCAAAGCTGAGGGATTGAACGAGAGCACTTCGTCCACGACGTCCTAGCCGCATGCGCTCCAGGCGCGTGATAAAACGTCCAATTTCCGCCAGCAAAGCCGGTTGTCCGCTACATGCGGAAAGCACCACGCCGGCAATGGCGTCTCCGTGTTCGGCCATGAATTGCCGGGCCATGGTTGCGCCCATGGAATGCCCCAACAAAATAATCGGCACTTTGGGATGGTTCGCTGCGATCCGCCGGTTCAGCTGCCAAAGATCGTCCATGCACTTGGCCCAGCCATCGTGGTCGGCAAAGATTCCCAGATCGTCTTTTGATTTCGCGGTATGGCCGTGACCGCGCAAGTCGCTGGCGTACACCGCATAGCCGACGGACGTTAACGCCGTGGCCAGCCGCCGGTAGCGCTCCGAGTGCTCCGCCAGTCCGTGGACGATCTGCAGCACGGCCGTTGGCGGCGGCTCCGGCATACCGACTCGCGGCAAACGCGATTCCGGGACCCAGCGTCGGATGAAGATTTCCGCGCCATCCGTGGCGATCAACGCGAAATTGGATTCCCGCATTGGCATCAGGTGAGCATTTTACGCTTTCATCCGCGTCAAGTCTTTCTGCGCCCGCTTCAGCCTTGGCTTTAGCTTAGTCTGCGGCATCGCGCAAATTCAGAGACCGGTCTTTGAGGTAGAGCGCCGCCACCGCCGTCAGGGCGCCATTCACCAGGGCGGCGACATGGGCAAATGGATCAGGCCTAGTGCGGACGGAACGTCTTCCCCGTCTCCAACAGAGTCTTCAATCGCGAAAGAATCCGCGGCCACCCATCCGCATTCTGAGCATACGCTGGATCGTCCTCCGCCCACTCATCGTTGGTCACCACCACCTTCACCGCCTCCGTCTCTGGAGTCAGTTCCACCTTCACTCTCGACATCACCGTCCCCTCGCCCATGCCGAACTTGTACTCAAATAGCTTCGGCGCCTCCACCCGCAGCACTTTACCTGTCACATACCGCATCGGCTTACCATCCTTACCCGGTCCCGACCAGGTCATCGCCCCGCCGGGCTTCAGGTCCACCTCAAAGTCCGCGCCCATGAAAATTTTCTGATTCGCCTCCTTCGAAACGAATCCATCCCATACCTTCTCCACGGGAGCGGCAATGTAATACGTAAAAATCTGTGGTGCCTTCGCCATATCAATCCTCCAGACTAATTCCAGAACAGCTGCGCGTGCTCCCGACTCTAGCAAAACATCCAGTCGAAAGACCAGCAGTCCGGCCTTCTCAACACGATGCCCGCTGAGAAGCTGCCGCCGCGTTCCACGCCGATTCGCAGCCAATTTTCGCTTCAGTTGATGTGTACCCTTGTCCAACGGCACCGGTGCAGGTAAGATGCGGTAAAGCTTGGGATCAAGTAAGCCCAGTCCTACCCCTGAGGCCAACCAGACTTTTAACATGCACGGTTTTTACAGCGGTTTTCTAAATTCCGCAAAGAACTTCCCTGACCGCATCGCGGCAGAACTGCAACGCACGTCCGGCGAGGTGGAAAGTCTCACTTACGCCGAACTGCGCCGCCGTGGCGAATCCGTGGGCCGCTGGATGCGTGATTCCGGCATGTCTGCGGGTGTGCGTTGCGCCATCATGGCCGGCAACGGACCGCTCTGGATCT
Source organism: Acidobacteriaceae bacterium (assembly GCA_025357215.1). Classification (GTDB taxonomy): domain Bacteria; phylum Acidobacteriota; class Terriglobia; order Terriglobales; family Acidobacteriaceae; genus Angelobacter. The sequence goes on from JANXPR010000157.1 coordinate 8,422, forward strand.
CCGCTTACCTTGGCGTGATGTCCGCCGGCGCGGTTGCCGTTCCGCTCGATACGGCATTCAACGCGCATCAAGTCAACAAGCTGCTTTGGGACTGCGGCGCCTCGGTGATCTTCACCGACTCGGCGAATCTTCCCGTCGTGGAAAAAGCCGTGGACCAGACTCTGGTCCGCGTGGTGATGATTGACGGCTCCGGCGAAGGCCGCTATTCCAACCTGCTGAGCATGTTCTCGGCCGGCCCCGGAGACTTTCAGCCTGCCGCGATTCAGAATGACGATCTTGCCGTCATCTTATATACGTCCGGCACCACGTCTGATCCCAAGGGCGTGATGCTTACGCATGCCAACCTTCTGGCGGAAGGCAAGGCCGTGTTCAGCACCATTGGCGTAAGCGAAAAAGACGCGATCCTGGGCGTGCTGCCGCTCTTCCATGCACTGGCCCAGATGGCCAATCTGCTGCTCCCGTATGCCGTAGGCGCGCGCGTGGTGTATCTGGAAGAAATGAACACCACCGATCTGCTACGCGCCTTGAGCGAACGCGACATCACGCTCTTTGCCTGCGTTCCGCAATTCTTTTATCTCATCCATGAACGCGTGATGCAGGAAGTAAAGAAGCGTGGACGCTCTGCCCAATTCGCTTTCGGCACCCTGATGAACATCTCCGCCGCCGGACGCAAGATCGGACTCAACGCCATCGGCATCAATCTCGGCCGAATATTCTTCGGCAAGATCCACGCGCGGCTCGGACCAAAGATGCGGTACTTCATCACCGGCGGCTCGGCCTTTGACGCCACAGTGGGTCGCGATCTGGAAAAACTCGGCTTCACCGTGCTGCAAGCCTACGGGCTTACCGAATGCAGCGGCGCCGCCACGGTCACTCGTCCCAAAGCCAACGTAATGGGTTCTGCCGGACAAGCGCTCAACTACGTTGAAATCAAGATCGTTGACCCGCAGCCTGTCGAAGACCAACCGTTCCCGGTAGGCGAAGTCATCATCGGCGGCGACATAGTGATGAAGGGTTATTACAACCGGCC
>JANXPR010000357.1 GCA_025357215.1 Acidobacteriaceae bacterium
ATTCGCGGCGCCTTCCGGCACCAGCGAGCCACCCTGCGTTTCCACCACGCCTACTTTGCTGATCACGTTGCTGTCCACGGAAATTGTTCCGTCGGCGCTGATGGCCACCTGTCCGTTGGGCAGCTGGATTGGCTGGTTGTCACTGCTGAGCACCGGAACGCCATCCTGCGTTTGCATTTGGCGGTCGGCGGACACGCGGAAGTTGCCGTCACGCGTGAGGCGAATGCCGTTAGCTGTTTTGATCTGGAAGAATCCCGGACCCTCGATTGCCAGGTCCAGTTCGCCGGCGGTGCGCTCCATGTTGCCCGGAGCCAGATCAACGCGCGCTCCACCGAGCACGCCAAAGTCGTTGACGGCTTTATTCAAGGGATTGCCGTTGGCGCCTGCATCCTGCACCAGTGATTTGAAGTATTCACGCTGCGCTTTGAAACCGGTGCTGTTGATGTTCGCCAGATTGTTGGCTGAAACTTCCAGCGCCTCTGTTCGAGCGATCAGTCCGGCGCAAGCTGCGTAGTATCCGCTTTCCATATGTCCTTTGGGTCCTCGTCCGTTAGTTATCTATGCACACGGCAGGCCAAAGACAAAACGAAAAACAAATGTACTGCTTGGATGGTAAGGGTTGCGGAATCAGACATATCGGCGGAAGAGCGGAATTTCTTCAACGCGTTAATCGATGTGAAGCACCTTATTTTTCCGGAAGGTTTGAACACGCGGCAAGCTTTGCCCAGTCAACGAGCTTCTTTTGAGCAAAAAAAAACAGACAGCCCATGCCGCCTGTAAGAAGAATAGCCAGTTTGACCCCAAAGAAAACTTGTTTATTGGTGGACGTGTAACAGAATTTGCACCGGAGCCTCGTCGCACTTCGAGAACAGCTCAAAGCAGGTTCCGCCGCGCAGCGGATGGATGCGGTAATCGGCGCCATCAATGGTCGTGGGCACGGATAGCATGCACAGCTCCGCCGCTCCCGGGACCTTCGATTTGAAACTGCCGGCCACCATGTTGCAGACTTCGCCCAGGGCGTCCAGGACGTCAGCGTCGTTTTCGCCAACTTCCATTCCCAGCATTTTCCCGGCAAGTTTGGCGGCTGTGGCCCGGCTGCAGCGGATGCTGAATAGTCCACACAGCGAGCCTGCCAGGCCCACGATGGCCGTAACGTCAGCCTTTACCGTCTGGTTCTCGCTCTTGGTCACTTTCATGCCAAGCATCATGTCGCAGACTTCATGCAGCGATTCGTGAACAATATCTACCCAGCCGGCGTTGGGCTGGACCGGAATAGTGCTTGTCTGGGCGCTCATTTTTTTGTCACCAATGGCAAAACGTGTTCTTTGACCTGCTCCGGAGTGAACGGCTTGCGGATGTAGCCCTTGGCGCCATAGGAAAGCGCTTCCACCACATGGGATTCGCTGGCTTCCGTGGTAATCATCACCACCGGGACGTCTTTCATACCGGCCACATTCTGAAGTTGTTTTACGAACTCCAGACCGTTCATGGACGGCATATTGATGTCGCTCAGGATCAAGTCAGGTTTCTTTTTTTGCAAGGCGGCCAGGGCTTCCATCCCGTTGCCTGCTTCCATTACTTCGCCAATGTCCAGGCCGGCTTGGCGGAGCGACCGCTCCACGATCTTTCTCATCACCGACGAGTCATCAACGATCAAGGCACAAATAGGGGTCATACCACTCCTCTTGAAACTAAAACTAAGTTACGCGCCGCCGCGTCATTCGCCACAAACGGAAGAACTTGCAGCAGCGCTTCATCCTCGGCCACCGGCTCCGTTTCGGAACGCACAGGCTCCACAGCCACGGTTTGCTCCGGGGCCAGCAATGGAAGCCTCCACAGCAAACGGATCCAGCAGTTCAACTCCAGGAAATCGGTGCCAAAAATCTCGCGCTGCAAGTGAATGGCTTCTTTGCTCGAATCGAGCCACTCCGGCAGGCAATTTGTTTCACCGCTGGCTTCAAGCAGCGGCAGAAATCCAATCACGGAAAGTACGCCGGCCGCGAACGCCTGTTCGGGCGCTTCAGCGTCAACCATGCGCGCCCTGGCCAGAGCATTGTTGGCCAGCGCCAACCCAATGCTGCCAGCTTCCTGCCTGGCCGCCGTGGCCCATGCGCTGGTCATCTCCGCCAGTACGTAGGCGGCAAGAGCCACGCTCCATGTTCTTTGCTTGCCCAGCAGGACGACTAAGTGGTCCAGGGGCATCCTGATCGGTTGCGCAGGCTCGGCCATGGCCCCGATGCGGACAAAATTTTCAAGGATCGCCGGATGCGCCTTCAGCGCTCCGCATACGGAATAAAGATCAGTACTGCCGTCCTCAAGCGCCGACTGCACGTCCCGCAGGAACCAAGGCAGCCGGGGCAGATGATCCACCAGCAATTCCGTCAACAGCTGGGTCTTCATATAGCCGTTGTCTGGCGTTCGGTCTGCTTTAATTTGGTTGCCTTCAGCGAAGGGAATCATATCGGCTCCAGACCACCCATCGGCCTTGGGTCCGGAAACCTTTAACGAAAGGACTAGTACCCGGTTTCGTTGGTAAGGGCGTCACGCAGGGGATCAAGAGGAAACAAAAAATGTGTGGAAGTCTTGTCGCGGGAACTGGCTCGCACCCAGATACATTCGTGGCAACTGGCCGCGGAGATCTGTTCTGCTTGTAGCCGCATGGAATAACCCGCCACCATGCTCACCAGTTCGGCTTCAGAAGAGCTTTCCAGGAAGTACTCTGATGTGCGGCCCTGTTCACCCGCCATGGTCACCAGTCGCATCAGGATCGATTCATCCGCGATGCACGGCGTGGTGCTTACGCCCAGCATTTGCTCAATGGAATAAAGAATCGAATGGTCAACAGTTTCAGCAAAGGCCACGTGCAGCTTGTTCTGTGTCTCGGCAAAATGTACTGGCAGCATTTTGTATTGCTGCATCAGGAAATACGGCACCAGGTTCGCTGCTGGAGGCAACCGGTCCGGCGATAGACGAAACACCGGCACCGCCCACTGCGCCGCTACCGCGCTGGTGACCTGCTCTTCAGACACCGCGCTCATGCTGATAAGGATTTGCCCCAGCCTTTGTTGCGGATTCAGTTTTTGCGTCTGTAAAGCTTTCCTAAGAATTTCAGTATCGATTTCGCCGCGTGAAATGAGTTCCAGGCCCAGAGGGATGCGGTGACGCCTTCTGATCAGAGATTTCTTCGGCTTGTGCAGGATTTCGCCCAACTGCTTCGCCAGCCCCCAGTTCAGGCACTCGGGTGAACAGAAACGGTCGCGTCCCAGGTGGGCGCCACTATATTGCACGCGGGCCCGCAACCGCGGAGATTTACACTCCGGGTTCGCGCACGGGTTCAGCCAGGAAATTGCTCTCTTTAGCATGGTTTTATGCAATCTGTGCCAGCCGTTGCCGACGGGAAATGACTTCAGTAATCCTGATGCCGTAGTTACCGTCCACGATTACCGCTTCGCCGCGGGCAATCACTTGCCCGCCAAGAATCAATTCGATCGGGTCTTTAACCCGACGGTCCAGTTCCACCATTGCGCCGGAACTCAGCTCCAGTACTTCTTTCAACAACATTTGGCGTCCGCCAAAGCGCACGGAGACTTCCAGTTCCAGGTCCAGCAGCAAGTCTAGGTTCTTATCATTGATCTTGGTGCGTGGGCCGTCGTCATCGGCGGCAACTTCTGGCGCGGCAGGTTCCGGTTCCGGCTCATCCGCAACTTCAGCCTGCGGAGCTTCTTCCACTTCCGCCACTTCTTCCACGACTTCAGGCGGCGGTTCTTCCTGGGCCACGGGTGCGGTGTTGAGCGAATTCAACAACCCCGTATCCACAAACGAATGGATCGTTACTGGCGGCGTTGTTTGTAGCACCACGGTCACGCTGTCCGCGCTGTTCCACTTGGGCTGCAGTGTATCCTTGAAACGGATGTTGATCTCGACGCCGAGCGCGCCTTTCAGTTCCAGCGCCACGGTTCCGGAAAATTGGCGGAACAGTTCCGCCAGCGCATCGGCATGGTC